>JAJBVW010000211.1 GCA_020866945.1 Oscillospiraceae bacterium | reverse complement strand
AAGGCCTCGTTCAGCTCCACGACGTCCATCTGCTCCACGGTCATGCCCACCTGGGCCATTACCTTGGGCACGGCGTAGATGGGGCCAAGGCCCATGACGGTGGCGTCGCACCCGGCCACGGCGAAGCCCTTCAGCCGGGCGATGGGCTTGATGCCAAGCTCCGCCGCAAGCTCGGAGTCCATAATCACCACATAGGCCGCGGCGTCGGTGGTCTGGGAGGAGGTCGCGGCGGTGACGGTGCCGTTTTCGCGGAAGCAGGGCTTCATGCCGGCCATTTTCTCCATGCTGGTCTTCAGGTTCCCGTCCATGTCGGCCAGGATGCCGTCGTCATACTCCACCACATTGCCGTTCTGGTCGGTAATGGGGATGATGCACTTGTTGAGCTTTCCGGCCTTCCGGGCCTGGGCGGCCAGGGTATGGCTGCGCAGGGCCATCTCCTCCATCCGCTCGCGGGAGATGTTATAGCGCTCCACCACACGCTCGGCGGTCTCGCCCATGGTCATGTAGCCGCCGATGTAGTTTTCGTCGAACCAGGGATCCTTCTGCTCCTCGGGATAGGGGGCGAAGCACCGGGTCATGCACTCCACGCCGCCGGCGACAACGCAGCGCATCTGCCCCACGGCGATGGCGTTGGAGGCGGTGGCGATGGCCTGCAGGCCGGAGGAGCAGAAGCGGTTGATGGTCTGGCCGCAGACGCTCTCCGGCAGGCCGGCGCGGTTCACGATCAGGCGGGAGGCGTTCATGCTCATCTCGTTCGTGGGAGAGGCGCAGCCGGTGATCACGTCGTCGATCAGGGCCGGGTCGAGCTGGGGGATCTTCGCAAGCACGCCCTGGAGGGTCTGGGCGGCGTATTCAATCGGGTGCATCCCCGCAAGACCGCCCTTCCGGGCGCGGCAGCACGGGCTGCGGCCATAGGCCACGATAACAGGCTCTTTGTTCATTGGTATCAGTCTCCTTTATATTTTATCGGCACGGCACGAAGCCGCGCAGTATTTACCTTTTTATTATATCAGAATGTGAACGGATTGCAAATCTGATGATTAACAAACTTTCGGATGATTCACAGCCTTTTCTCTTAAATCACAGACGCGCCAGGGCAAAAGCCCTGACGCGCCGGTGATGCTAAGTCTTAAGACCCAGACGACTCACTTCATGGGGTCGCCCAGGGAGCCGCCGCCCAGGCCGTCGGGAGGATTGTCTCCCAGGCCGTCGCCGGAGGCTTCCCCGGAGGCATCGGCAGCAGCGCCGTCGGTGACGACGATGACCACGTTCTCATAGGTGCCCGCAGTCAGCTCGTCCACCTGGGTGCCGGTGGTCACGTCATACTCGGTCATGGTGTTGTCCATGTCCACGTCCACATAAATGGCGATCTCCGCGCCGTCAGCGGCCTGGATGACGCTGCCCTCCTCGACAGTCAGCTCGGCCAGGCTGGAGGTGCCGGTAACGGTCCAGACGGACTCGTCCGCCAATGTCAGGCGCACGCCCCAGAAGGACTCATAGGTATCGTTCTTCTCCAGGGTGGCGATGGTGTTCTCCATCTCAATGCCGGCCTCCTCGGCCACCTCGCCCACGGTGCGCTCAGCGTCCACGTTGGGGTCGATGGAATCCCAGGCCTCGGCGATCTCGGTCTCGATGTTCTCGTTCCAGTTGGCCAGGGTGCCGGTGACGACAGCGCCGGTCAGCTCCGTGCCGGAGAGGGTCAGCACCATCTTGCGCTGATAGTCCTCATGCAGAATATCGCCGGTCACGGTCATGTCGGCCAGGGTGATGTCCAGGCCCACATACTCGGTGCCGTCCGCGACGTCGATGCCGCCGGCGGAGGAGTCATAGCCCAGGACGGACTGGATGACCACGCCGGTCTTGGACGCCAGGGTGCAGCCGGTCAGGACGGTCTCGTTGTTGATGCTGCGGTAGCACAGGGTGGAGCCGTCGATGTAGTTAAAGAAGAAGTAGGGCGCGCCGTTTGTGATGGCGCTGTAGTCCACGAGATAGGACAGGGCGTTAAACTCCATCACGTCGGTCAGGAGGTTGCCGTCCTCGTCCGCCACGTCCTCGTCCAGGGTGGAGAAGTACGTGCCGTTGCAGATCAGGTGGCTGTCCAGATTCTGCCCGGAGCTGTCCGCCGTGAAGGACACGGCGTTCACGGAGCCGGCAATGAAGCAGCTGCCGTCGGCGGTCAGGTAATCGGCCTCGTCAATGACGCCGTCGTACTCGGCCATGGCGTCGGCGGTGAAGGTGGTCTCCGTTCTGTCAGAGCCGACAGCAACGGTGATTTCCTGGGTGTCATAGGCCGCGTCCACAGTGTCCATGTAAATGCTGCCCTGGGCGCAGAGGATGATGCCGTACTGGGCGCTGACGCTCTTCGCGCCGTACATCCAGACGGTGTTGTCAGCGCCAAGCGCGTAGACGCCGTAGCCGCCCACGGTGTTGATGCTGTAGGTGTTCACTATGTAAAGGTGCGTGCCGGAGGCCTGGTCAAGGGAGTAAGCGCCCCAGTCGCTGCAATACACGGCGGAGTTATAGAAATAGATGTCCCCGTCGGAGTTCAGAAGAGTGGGACGGGTGGAGCCGTACATACCCGTGAAGGTGGGGGCGGAAGAGCCGTCGCCCTCGGAGCCCCAGCCGATCAGGACGGAGTCCGTCAGAACCACGGTGGCCTGCTGGTCAACCGCGCCGTTGGCGTCGTCGGTGGAAGCGGTGTAGAGCGCCGGGCGGTGGGTGCCGACGGTCTCGATCAGGGCATTGGTGATATAGACCTTGTTGGCCGCGACATACAGGCCCACGCCGGGGAAGGTGCAGTTGGAGTTGTCGGTGTCCTCGATCTCGTCAAACTCGCCGTCGGAGTCCGCGCCAAGGGGGTTTTCCTCGCCCTTGTCCTCGTTATCAAGAATGATAACGGTGTTAAACTCGCGGTCGGCAATGGCGGAATAATCGCTCTCCACGGAGTAGAGAAGCTCCTCGCCGCCGATGGTAATCACGTCGTCCGCCGCGTCGGAGTCGGACTGGTTGTTGATGAGGATGCCGCTCTGACCGGCGACGCCGCCGTCGGCCAGGGTCTCGGTCTTGTTCCATGCGCCTATCTCGCTGTAGTACACATAGGTGCCGGAGATTTCCGTGGCGGTGATGGTGCCCTCTGTCATCTCGTCCGCGTCGTCGGCCACCGTCACCTCGCCGTTTTCAATGACGATGGCGGCGTTGTCGCTCAGAACCTCCCAGCTCTGATAATCCACGCTGGGGGCGCCGGTGCCGCCGCCTCCGCTGGCCTCTCCGCTCGCCTCACTGGAGGCCAGCGCCGGGACGCCCAGCGCCAGCACCATGCACAGCGCCAGCACCAGGGTCAGGATTCGTTTTGTCTTCATACGTTTCTCCTTTCAATACTTTCCATCTATTTTTTGGCCGCCCCGCGGCCAGGGGTAACAAATTATGTGAAACCCCATTTGGGATGAAAAGCTCCGCTTTTCATCCCAAATGATTGACTCTTACGAGCAGTATTCCTTGTCCTTGCTCACGAGGGACGCGTAGGATTTTTCGTCGTTCAGCGTCTCATACGGCTCCGGCCATGGCACGGTGTTTCTGGGCTTTACCAGCACGGAATAGGGGGCGTGCATGGGGCCGGGGTCTGTCACCGGCGGGCTGCCCAGGGTGGGCG
>JAJBVW010000095.1 GCA_020866945.1 Oscillospiraceae bacterium | reverse complement strand
GACGGCGTCCGCGCCCATGTCCCGTATCCGGGCCACATCCTCATGGGTCTTGACTCCGCTCTCGGATACGAACAGCACGCCGTCCGGCACCAGCGAGCGCAGGCGGCCGCTGTTTGCGGTGTCCACAGAAAAGTCCTTCAAATTCCGATTGTTCACGCCCACGATGGCAGCCCCGACATCCAGGGCGCGCCTGACCTCATCCTCGTCATGGGCCTCCACCAGGGCGTCCATGCCAAGGCTTGCCGCCAGCTCCCGGAGGGAGAGAAGGGTTCTGTCGTCCAGTATGGCGCAAATCAGCAGCACGGCGTCCGCCCCCAGGCATTTGGCCTGATAGATCTGATATTCGTCCACCACAAAATCCTTACGGAGCATGGGGGTCTGAACAGCGGCGCGGATGTCCCCGAAAATCTTATCCGAACCCAAAAACCACTTCGGCTCCGTCAGGCAGGAGATGGCCTCCGCTCCGGCGGCCTCATATTCCCTGGCAATATTCAAATAGGGGAAGTCCTGGGCGATGATTCCCTTGGAGGGGGAGGCTTTTTTCACCTCGCAGATGAAGCTGACGCCAGGCTTTTTCAGCGCCGCCGCGAATCGGCCCGCGCCGTCCGTCCCCCGGCGGGAGCACGCCTCCTGCAATGCCTCCAGCGGCGTCTCCTCCCTGTCCCGCGCCACCCGGACGCGGGCGTAGGCGGCGATCTCGTCTAGTATGTTCATGCGTTGCTGACCGCGATCAGGCCCTCCAAAGTCTTGAGGGCCGCGCCGGAATCAATGACGCTCCCGGCGAGCTTCACGCCGTCGGCCATGGTGGGGGCCTTGTCGGCCAGATACAGGGCCGCGCCGGCGTTCAGCACCACGGCGGTGCGCCGCGGCCCCTGCTCTCCGCCCAGGATGGAGCGGACAATGGCAGCGTTCTCCGCCGGGGTGCCGCCGACCAGATCGGACTTCTGGCAGCGGGTCAGGCCGAAATCCTCCGGGGCCACGGTATAGGTCTTATACCAGCCGTCCTTGAACTCGCAGATGGTGGTGGGGGCGCTCGCGGAAATCTCGTCCATTTTGTCCTGGCCGTAAACGGCCATGCCCCGCTCCACGCCCAGACTCATCAGCACCTGGGCCAGGGGCTGCACCAGATACTCGTCATATACGCCCAGCAGGTGCAGCTTGGGGTAGCCGGGGTTTGTCAGCGGCCCAAGGATGTTGAACACCGTGCGGAAGCCCAGCTCCTTGCGGATGGCTCCCACGTATTTCATGGAGGTGTGGTATTTCTGGGCGAAGAAGAAGCACATCCCCACTTCATTTAGAAGCTTCACACAGGTCTCTGGCTCCTGCTGGATGTTCACGCCTAGGGCCTCCAGGCAGTCTGCCGCGCCGCACTGGGAGGAGGCGGCCCGGTTGCCGTGCTTGCCGATCTTCACCCCTCCTGCGGCGGCCACCAGGGCAGAGGCGGTGGAGACGTTGAAGGTGTGCGCGCCGTCCCCGCCGGTGCCGACGATCTCCATGATGTCCATGCCGGTGTCCACCTTGATGGCCCGATCCCGCATGGCGGCGGCGCAGCCGGCGATCTCGTCCCTGGTCTCCGCTTTGGTGCTTTTGGTGGACAGGGCCGCCAGGAAGGCGGCGTTCTGGGTCTGGCTGGTCTCGCCGCCCATGATCTCGCTCATGACGGTATAGGCCTCGTCATAGGACAGATCCCCTTTGTTAACGATTTTTTCAATGGCTTCCTTAATCATGGCAGTATACTCTCCTTATATTATAATGTATATCAGGCAATTTCCAAAAAGCTTTTCAGCATGGTCTTCCCGTCCGGGGTCATAATGGATTCCGGGTGGAACTGCACGCCGAAGATGGGGTATTCCCGGTGCTGGACGGCCATGATCTCCCCCTGCTCTGTCAGGGCCGTGATTTTCAGGCAGTCCGGCATGGTGGCGGGGTCGGCGGCCAGGGAATGATACCGGGCCACCAGGGCCTTCTCTGGGCAGTTGCGGAACAGGGGACAGTCATGGTCGAAGGTGGCCATGGACTGCTTGCCGTGCATCAGGCGGCTGGCGTAGGTGACGGTGGCCCCGTAGGCCATGCAGATGGCCTGATGGCCCAGGCAGACCCCCAGGGTAGGAACCGTGCGGCAGACCGTCCCCGCCGCCTCCAGGATGATCCCCGCGTCCTCCGGCCTGCCGGGGCCGGGGGAGATAATGATGTGGCTGGGGCCCATGGCCTCTATTTCCGGCACTGTCAGCTCATCGTTTCGGACAACCTTTATGTCCGGGTTCAAGGCCCCCACGAGCTGATAGAGGTTATAGGAAAAGCTGTCGTAATTGTCAATGAGAAGTATCATAGTTCCTCCTCCTGGGCAAGCTCCAGGGCGCTGACCACGGCCTTGGCCTTGTTGATGCACTCTTCAAATTCCTTTTCCGGCACGGAGTCGGCCACAATGCCCGCCCCGCTGCGGACGAACACCTTGCCGTTTTTCTTGTAGGCAATGCGGATGGCGATGCAGGTGTCCATGTTGCCGGTGAAGTCAATGTAGCCGATGGCTCCGCCGTATATGCCGCGCTTGTTGTTTTCCAGCTCCCCGATGAGCTGGCAGGCCCGCAGCTTGGGCGCGCCGGAGAGGGTTCCCGCCGGAAGCACCGCCGCCACCGCGTCCAGGGCGTCATAGGCCGGGGCTATCTCCCCCCGGACGGTGGAGCCGATGTGCATGACGTGGGAATACCGCTCGATGGAATGATATTTCTCCACCTGGACGGTGCCGAACCGGCTGATTTTCCCCAGGTCGTTCCGCCCCAGGTCCACCAGCATATTATGCTCCGCAAGCTCCTTCTCATCCGCCAGAAGCTCCGTCTCCAGGGCCTTGTCCTCCGCCTCCGTCCGGCCTCTGGGCCGTGTGCCCGCCAGGGGGAAGGTGTGCAGCACGCCGTTTTCCAGCTTTACCAGGGTCTCCGGGGAGGCCCCGGCCACCTCCACGTCCGTGCCGGAGAAATAAAACATATAGGGGCTGGGGTTCACCGTCCGCAGAACCCGGTAGGTGTTGAACAGGCTCCCCTCAAAGGGGGCGCTGAGCCGGTTGGACAGGACGATCTGGAAGATGTCCCCCTCCCGGATGTAATACTTGGCCTTCTCCACCATGGCGCAGTAGGCGTCCTGGTCGAACAGCGGGGTCACCGGGCCGAGAAGACGGCCTCCCGGCTCCTCCTTCCGCTGGCCCTTCCGCAGCAGCTCCCGGAGCTGGCCCAGCTCCATCACCGCCTTGTTGTAGCCCGCCTCCACGTCCTCCAGAGACATATTTACAATAAGGATGATCTTCTGCCGGAAGTTGTCGAAGGCGATGACCTTGTCGAACAGCATTAGATCCACGTCCTTGAAGGACTCCGTGTCCTGCACCTGAGTGCGGACAGTCGGCTCGCTGTAGCCCAGGTAGTCGTAGGAGAAATACCCCACCAGCCCGCCGGTGAAGGAGGGCAGGTAGTCAAAGCGGGGGCTTTTGTAGTCCGCCAGGATCTGCCGCAGGAAGGCGGCGGGATCCTCCGTCTCGAATTGCAGGCTCCCCGCCTTCATATGGCCATCCATGCAGGTGATCTCCAGCTTGGGGTCGAAGCCCAGAAAGGTGTAGCGGCCCCACTTTTCCTGTTCTCCCACCGATTCCAGCATATAGCAGTGGGAGGAGAAGTTTTTCAGAA
>JAJBVW010000037.1 GCA_020866945.1 Oscillospiraceae bacterium | reverse complement strand
CATAGCGCCGCACCACGGTGCGCAGCTCGACGAGGCCGGGGAGACCGGTATGCAGCCGGGCGGGGGCGGCGGAAAGCATAAGCTGTAAGCTGCTTCGTCCGGGCTTTTTCAGCTCGTCATATATCTCCTCCAGCTCCTGAGCTGTAAGACTGTGGCAGCTGTCCGGGCGGTCGTAGTAACGGTTCGCTATCTTGCAGGCCGCCCGGATGGTTCCGCCTACGCCGCACATATCCGCCGCCGGAGCGGGAGAGGTGTCCTGGGCCTTCAGTCGTGTGGTTATCTCGTCCCGAATGGCCCGGCGCTCCGCCTTGCTTGGGAACAAACCGCTGACATGGCGGCTGAACAGAGCCAGCGAGCCGGTGGGAACGCTGAAGGAGGACTGATAGGTGCCATCCCGAAAGCGGACAAGCTCTGTGGAGCCGCCGCCCAGGTCTACCAGCAGTCCATCTTTCAGACTCATCCCTTGTATTGCGCCCTGAAAGGACAGTCGGGCCTCCTCATCCCCGGAGAGTACGTCTATGGATAGGCCTGTGGCGTCCTCTATTTCCTCCAAAGCCTGTGCCGTGTTGGAGATATTCCGCAGCGGCGCGGTGGCGAATGCGTAAAGCTCGCCTATCTCCAGATTATCCATCAGCCGCTGGCCGGAGTTCAGCACCCGGCAGGCGGTTTTTATTCCCTCCTGGGAAAGTATTCCATTTTCTATGAATCTGGCGAGACCGGCGGTTTCCTTCTTGTCCAGCAGTCGCCGGGTCTTTCCTTCTCCGTAGCCATAAACAGAAAGCCGTATGGTGTTTGAGCCAATATCTACAATGCCGCAGCGATTCATCCGTTTCCCCTCGATGCTTCAAAAATATCTTATACTGACAATATACCCTCTTATGTGTAAAGTTCATTATCAGAAATATGTAAAATTTGGGAAAATATCTCGTGCATTCTTTACAGATATTTTACCCAAACAAGATAGCAGGGAAACGTGGGCTGTACTATAGTGTGATAACACCCGGATACCGGGAAAAAACGCGCTGCATCCGCAAGACGGCGGAGCGGCAGCAGGAGGTTTATGTATGCACGTAAAGGCAAGAAGCGGCGAAATACGCCGCATGACGGGAATGGCGCTGTTCACGGCGATCATCGTGGCGCTGACCATTCTATGCACCTTTATCCGCTTTGGGCCATTTTCTATTACGCTTGCGCTGGCACCCATCGTCATCGGCGCGGCGTTGTATGGCAGCGTCGCGGGAGCGTATCTGGGAGCTGTATTTGGGATTCTGGTGCTGCTTACCGGCATCTTTGGCTGGGATGGGGGAACTGTCCTCTATCTTCTGGGCATTCATCCTCTGGCCAGCATTCTGATATGCGTAGGCAAGGGGGCGCTGTCCGGCTGGGCCGGAGGCTTGGTCTATCGGGCCATTGCCCCGAAGCATGAAAAAGCCGCCGTGGTGGCGGCGGGCATCATTACGCCGGTGGTGAACACGGGCGTCTTCATCCTTGGTATGGCTGCTTTCTTTTTCAGCACGCTGACGGAATGGGCAGGGGGACAGGCGGTAATTTATTATGTTATTGTCTCTCTGACGGGGGTAAATTTCCTGGTGGAGCTGGCGGTGAATATAGCCCTTTCCTCCGGCATCGTGCGCATCATTCGGGCGGGAAAGAGGAGCTGACTATGGGCGAGCTTCTGGCGATAGACATCGGCAATACCAGCATTACCCTTGGCCGTATAGACAATGGAGAGGTTTTAAATGTGGCTCGTCTTGCCACAGACAGGGATGGAACCGCCCGGGAGTATGCTCTCCGCCTCCGGCGGAGCTTTGAGCAGGAGCGGATTGACCTTCGCCGGCTCCAGGGGGCCATCCTTGCCTCTGTGGTGCCTCAGGCGACAGACGCGGTCAAGTCCGCCGCTGAGCAGTTGTTGGGGGTGGAATCTCTGGTGGTGGGGCCGAAAATGCGTACGGGCATGACTGTGGCCTTGGATGACCCGGAGAGCCTCGCCGCCGACCTGATTGCCGGGGCTGTGGGCGGCCTTGCCTGCTGCGAGCCGCCCCTCATCATCGTGGACATGGGCACTGCCTCCACTATCTCCGTTATTGACGGGAACAGGCGCTTTCTCGGCGGGGCCATTATGCCGGGGGTGGATGTGAGCCTGTCTGCCCTGACCTCTGGAACGAGCCTGCTGCCAAGCGTCTGCGTGCAGGCTCCCCGCCGCTGCATCGGATCCAACACAGAGGACTGCATGAAAAGCGGCGTTGTTTACGGCGCAGCCTGTCAGATAGACGGAATGACAGCCCACATGGAGGCGGAGCTGGGTCAGCGTGCCGCAGTGATAGTCACGGGCGGCCTGGCAGAGCGCATCGTCCCCTTCTGCCGGAAGGATATTCAATATGACCCCTATCTGGTGCTGAAGGGCCTTTGGGCCTTATATCAGATGAACGGGCCGGAGGCGTGAGCAGACGCCAACGCTTCAAAAAAATCATCGGGCCGCGTCACAGCGTGTTTTCGCTGGCGCGGCCCGATGGCGTGTTTTGTGTTCTGTTTTATCCCATTATCAGCTCGTATATGACCCGCACAAAGAACAGAGCCAGCACGGCGCCTATCAGGGGCTTTACGATTTTTGAACCCTTTGTGGTGAAGCACTGGGCACCCAGGTAATTGCCCGCAATGCCAAAAATACCGGCGGTCAGGCCCAGAGCTAGATATACCTGGCCGTTGATAAGATATGTCACGAGGGCGGCGATGTTGGTGGAAAGGTTTATCACCTTGGTGGTTCCGGCGGCGTCGTTGAGACTCATATGGGCAAGGCCTGTCAACAGCAGCAGCAGAAAGGTGCCGGTGCCGGGGCCATAAAAGCCGTCATATACGCCGATGACAAGGGCGATAGCGCTGGCAAGGCAGGCAGTGCGCCGGGGGGAGAGAGGCTCCTTTCCAGCAGTTTCCATACTCTTGCTTTTGAACACATACAGCGCCGTCAGGGGGAGAATGAACAGCAGCAGAATTTTAAAGATTTGGTCGTCCACCAGCAGGGCAAGATTCGCTCCGCAGGTAGAGCCGATAAGAGCGAACAGGGCGCAGAGCAGGCTCAGCTTTGCCCGGACATAACCCTTGCGCCAGAAGCGATAGGTAGTCAGAGTGGTTCCCATGGCGGAGCTGATTTTGTTGGTACCGATGCTTGCGTGGACGGGAAGTCCGGCGATAAGATAGGCAGGCAGGGAGATAAGTCCTCCGCCCCCGGCGATGGCGTCCACAAAGCCGCCTAAAAACACCAGGGGGCATACGATAAGATAACGGGCGATTCCTTCCATGTATTTCATTCCCCTGTTGACAGAATTTTAAATCGTTTTTATAATTGAGTTCAGCTTCAAATTCTACTATATTTCTCCCTCGTCCGCAATAAAAATCTGCGCCGGGGGGAGAGGAAAGCGGGGGTTTATCATGCAGCTGTCATATAACGGAAAAAATCCGGCCATCGGCCGGGGGTGCTTTGTGGCGGAAACTGCCGCCGTTATCGGGGACGTGACCATAGGAGAGGACAGCTCTGTTTGGTACGGGGCCGCCGTTCGGGGTGATTATGAGCCGATAACCATCGGTTCCCGTACGAACATCCAGGATAACGCCACCATCCACAACGATATGGGAAATCCTGTGGTCATTGGGGACGACGTGAGCGTGGGCCACAACGCGGTGGCGCAT
>JAJBVW010000080.1 GCA_020866945.1 Oscillospiraceae bacterium | reverse complement strand
CATGTATGGTTATATGATTGTCCTGGCGGTGTTTGAGCCTGCTTTTTAGACTGGATGCTGTGGGCGGAATCATCATTTCTCTGGTGATGACATGAATTTGGTGATACTTTTTAAATAAGGGTGGCAAATCGGTGGCAAATCGGTGGCAGCACCGCCTTTTTCAGGATTCTGAATCCTTGAAGAGGCTTATTTTATGCGGCTTAAAGAGCAGATTGTCTCACAATGATATGTCCTCGGAAACATATCGACTGCGCGGCACGCTGTGGCGGTGTAGCCCATGTCGTTCAGGCGGCGCAGGTCGCGGGAGAGGGTGGCGGGGTCGCAGGAGACGTAGACCAGGCGTTCCGGTGCCATGGAGACGATGGCGGACAGCACCTGCTCATCCATGCCCTTGCGGGGCGGGTCGGTAATTATGACGTCAGGGCGAAGGCCGTCGGCGGCGAGCTTTTGAGCGATGTCCTTGGCGTCGCCGCAGAAATATTCCGCATTCTTTACGCCGTTTTTCGCGGCGTTTTTTTGCGCGTTTACAATAGCGGTGGGGACGATGTCGCTGCCGATAAGTCTCGCGGCGTCGCGCGCTATGGAAAGGCCGATGGTTCCGGCTCCGCAGTATAAATCCAGCACGGTTTTCCCTGCCGGTTCCGCATATTCTCCGGCCAGGGTATACAGCGTCTCCGCCTGGCGGGTATTGACCTGGAAAAAGGTCAGGGGCGACAGCTCAAAGGTCGCGCCGCACAGAGTCTCCTCCACGGTGTCCCGTCCCCAAAGAAGGCGGATAGGCCCGTCCAGAACAGTATTGCCGCTGGCGCGGTTTTCGCAGAGCATCACGCCGGTCAACTCCGGACAGGCGGCCCGCAAAGCGGTCCCAGCGCTCTCCGGCAGCGGCCTGGCGGATACGATACAGGCGGTGAAGTCCTTTGCCGTCCGCCGCAAAAAAAGATGGCGCACGGCTCCGTCTCCGCTTCTTTCGTCATAGGCGGGGATGTCGGTGTCCCGCATCCATTGAAGCAGCGCGGCGGCAGCCCGGTCAAAGCAGGTTGGCTGCAAATAACAGCGCTGGGCTGGTATCACCTCATGGCTGCGGGCGCGGTAAAACCCGCATACCGGGCCGGGGGCAAAGTTGTAGATGGCCTTGTTTCGATAGCCCTCCTGCCGGGGTGCGGCCAGGATGGAATCCGCCTGGATCGCCAGGCCTCCGATGCGCTGGAGCGCGTTGTTGACCCGTTCCAGCTTGAATTGCAGCTCCTGGTCATAGGTCATGTGCATGGCGGCGCAGCCGCCGCATTTGCCGAAGGCGGGGCACAGCGGTTCTGTCCGGGAAGGGGAGGGGAGCAGCAGCTCCTCACCCCGGCCCCATACGGCCGAGCGGGCGACCTTTACGATGCGCACCCGCCATTGTTCCCCAGGCAATGCGCCGGGGACGAACACCGCCCGTCCCCCGATGCGGCACACTCCGGCGCCCTGGGAGGTGAAGCCGGTAATCCGGGCCTCATATATGTCATTTTTTGCAAGCTCTTTCATCATAGATAGGATTTTACCACATATCAGAGGAAAATGTACCGCCTTTCCCGAAAAAAAGGAAAATATTATACCGATAAAAAACTATTGCATAAGCTAATAAAGTATGCTATACTGATTGTAACTTTTGTTACCTTATTTACTAAAGGGTTACAATCCACATTTATAAGGACGTGTGCAAGATGAAACGAATGATTTGCGTGGGCCTGTGCCTTATTATGCTGGCAGGGATGCTGATGATGCCCGCCCTGGCGGTGGAAGCGCCCCTGCCTATCACGATGGATGAGGCGGAGTCTGGGGATGATTCCGAATCTGCGGAGCCAGCCGCGGAGGAGTCGGACACAGAGACCGCCGAGGATGAGGAGGAGCAAGCGGAGGAGGAAGCTGCGGAGAGTCAGGCGGCTGACGATACCGACCCCTCGACGGACGACCCCCAATACTGGGTGACGAACCATGCGGATCCCTATGCCTCGCCATTCGTCCTTACGGCTACGGGGGCCACCTTTGATGATTTTACCACCCGCGCTTTGAACGATGAGACGCTGTATCTTGGCATTGATGTGTCAGAATTTCAGGCGACAATCGACTGGGAAGCCGTGGCGGCGGACGGTGTTCAATTCGTCATCATTCGGGCGGGCTACCGGGGCGCTACCAGCGGAAAGCTTGGCACGGACAGCAAATTTGTAACCAACATCACCGGGGCGTTGGCTGCCGGGCTGGAGGTGGGCGTATATGTATACTCCCAGGCCATCACTGAGGACGAGGCCCGGGAGGAGGCCCAGTTTTTGATAAACCTGGTGTCAGGTTATGATATTACGCTGCCGCTGGTTCTTGACTATGAGTATTATTCCGGCAGCAGCGGCTATGCTGGCCGGCTGTATAATGCAGGCCTCACCAAGCAGGAGGCCACGGATATATGCAACGCCTTCTGCGACGAGGCGGAGTCCGCGGGCTATGACAGCATGGTCTATGCAAACGCCTATATGCTGAACTACAAGCTCTATCCTGACCAGTTGGGGCGGATATGGCTTGCCCATTACACCACGCAGACCGACTATTCTGGGGATTATGAATACTGGCAGTGCTCCTCATCCGGAGCGGTCGATGGTATTTCTACCCTGGTAGACCTGAACTTCTGGTTCAAGCCCAATTCTTCCTCCTCGTCTTCCGGTTCTGGAAGTTCCGGCACGGGAGACTCCAGTACGGGGGATTCCAGCACAGGCGACTCCGATTCGGGAAGCTCCGACACGGAGACAAGCAACCCCTTTACTGATGTGGATGAGGATAGCTGGTACTACAGCGTTGTGATGGAGGCATATAACGGAGGCGTTGTGAAGGGCATCACCTCCACGGCGTTTTATCCCAACAATACGGCCACACGCGCGCAGGTTGTTACCATGATATACCGCATGGTGGGCGAGCCGGAAACGGACGGCACAACGGCCTTTACAGACCTGACGCAGGAGTATTATATCGACGCGGTCACATGGGCGGCGGAAAATGAGGTCGTCCAGGGGGTCAGCGATACCTCCTTTGCGCCGGATAATTCCATCACTCGGCAGGATCTTGTCACCATGCTCTATCGCCTGGCCGGAAGCCCTTCTGCCAGCGGAGATTTAAGCGCATACAGCGACGGGGACACCGTGCGTTCCTATGCCCAGAGCGCTATGGCCTGGGCGGTGGAAAACGGCATTATCCAGGGCTACAGCGCGGACAATACCCTGCGCCCGGCCAACGCCGCCACCAGAGCGGAGGTCTGCGCCATCCTGGTGCGGTATCTGGCGCTGTGACCACGCTTTTTTGAGGGACTTCCATTTTGCGGGAATTTGGCGTATAATAAATAATTCCAGCGGCGCTGCGGTTTTTCATGCGCGGCGTCGCGCATAATAAAGAGACTATTCTTCGATGGAGAAGCGTTATGGATGAGCTTGAAAGAATCAAAAATATGACCCCGGAGGAGCAGCAGGCCTATCTGGATCAGCTCCAGGCCTGCGAGCATGACTGCTCCACCTGCTCCCAGGAATGTGGGGCCAAGGTGAAAAAACCGGCCAAGGTGGTCATCGTTATCACCGGCGGCAAGGGCGGCACAGGCAAGAGCGTTGTGTCCGTACTGCTGGCGAAGGCCCTTTTGAAGCAGGGAATTTCCGTGGCCGTGCTGGATGCGGACGTGGCCTGCCCCACGGTTCCCGCCCTGTTGGGCATGAAGGATCCTGTTCTGGGGGATATGCCGGAGCTTGCTCCTGTGCCAGGGCCTGCGGGCTTCGGTGTTGTGAGCATGGGCCTTATCTCTGAGGATCCGATGGAGCCGGTGCTGTGGCCGGGGAAGGACATCGCAAAGCTTGCCGTCTGGCTGCTGAAGGATACGAATTGGACTGCTGACCTGGATGTGCTTTTGATTGATATGCCCTCCGGGGCGGGGGATGTGCCCCTGGAATACTATACCACCATGCCTCTGGACTATGCGCTGGCGGTGGCGGAACCGGGAGAGGTGTCCTCCGGCGCGTTGCGACGGGCCATTAACCTTGCGGATATGCTTCGTGTGCCTGTGATGGGTATTGTGGAGAACTTTGCCGAGGAGGACATGAGCCTTCCGGCCTCCTGTGAGACCATCCCGGTGGTGGCTTCCATGCCGTATGACGCCGCTCTGCGCCGTGCGGCCAGCGAGGGCAAGCTGGGCGATTATGAGACGGACAGCCTGGATTATCTGGCCCGGGCCATCGGCGAGCTGAGGTAAGCCATGCGGAGAAACGGATTTATAACGGGCCTGCTCTATGTGCTGATGGTTTTTCTGGCTGTGGGCCTGGGTGTGCTGATATTTTTCAATTACCAGGCGAACACGGAACAGATGGCGGAAATTGCTGCGGCAGAGGCTGCAGCTGCGGTCACGCCTACTCCTGCGCCGACGGAGACTCCCGCGCCTACGGCTACCCCAACCCGCACGACAGAGACCGTTACCCTGGCCTTTGCCGGGGATATTGTGGGCCAGGTGGGCCTGACCACAGATGCCGCCGAATCAGATGGCGAGACGACGACCTATGACTATTCTGAAGAGCTGGCCGGTGTGTCCGCCTCCCTGGAAGGGGCGGATCTTGCGGCCTGCACCCTGGTAGGTACCCTGTCGAGCGGCACGGATTATGAGGGCTATCGGATGAACGCTGCGATGGCGGATGCCATTGTCGGCGCGGGCTTCTCCCTCGTGAACGCGGCCACGGATCATATTCTGGACGATGACCTGGAGGGCCTTTCAGAGACGGTTAACCTTTTGAAGGATACAGGCATGGGCGTCGTTGGCGCTTATAACAACGAGATAAGCACCGGCCTTCTCGTGGCGAACGTAGGGAATGTCCAGGTGGCGTTTCTCAGCTATACATACGGCACCGGTGGTGTCTCTGTGGCTGACAATAGCTGGTGCGTAAATCTTTTGACCACCGATTATATGACCAACCAGGAGACGGTGGACTATGACCGAATCGACGCGGACATCGCCGCCGTGAAGGAGGCGGGAGCGGATATTGTGGTCTGTTTCCTGTACTGGTGGGATAATACCCAGTATTACACAGTTCCCCGTGATAACCAGACAGAGGTGGTGGACTACCTGTGTGAAAACGGTGTGGACATCATCGTCGGGAGCGGGGTCAAGGCTCCCCAGCCTATTGAGGTTCGAACCGTGGAGCGGGAGGACGGCAACGCCAACTGCGTTATATGCTACAGCCTTTCCAACCTGATGAGCTGCTTTAACGACAACTATACGAACCTTTCCGCCACGGCCCGTATTGAGATAAGCCGGGATGTGGATACCGGGGAGGTCTGGGTCAGCGGCGTCAGCTATTATCCCCTATTCATGCTGGACACGGACGATTACAGCGACTATACCGACCCGGAATATAAATACCGCCTTCTGGACGCATACAGCGCCATAGAGGATTATGAGTCCGGCGCTTCCGATGCGGTGTCGGAGGAGACCTATCAGGCCATTCTGACCGGCGTGAGCGACCTCCAGACCCTTCTGGGGGAGGACTATGACATTGCAAATGGCGGCGTGATTCTGGATTTCCCCTATACGGCAGAGTGACAACCCTATATAGCAAATGCGCCAGTAAAAATGTATATCCTGCGGCGAAAAGGCCGCACAGCGCCCGGCCCAGCAGGTGTCGGGCGCATTTTATGTCTGTCCCGTCCAGTACGCCAAGGGTCTGGCAGTGGACGCTAACGCCGCCCCAGCCCAGCATGAAGGAGGCGGCGGCCAGTACGCCGGGCGTGGGGGAGAGACCCGCCAGCGCCGTGACACCGCTTCCCAGCTCCAAAAACCCGGTGACAGCCGCCCGCAGCAGCGGCGGCAGCAGGGATAGGGGCGTCAGTAGATTCAAAAGAGCGGAAAACAGCACTACGTAGCCGCAAACGGTCATGGTGGAGCTGACTGCCCTGACCACCGCCGACGGAAAGGCGGCGGAAAAGGAGACCGCCTCCGGCGGAGCGGACGCGGATGCTGCGGGCGGCTCCGCCTGTTTGTCCCGGAACAGGAGGCCCACGGTGACGGCGGCCAGCACATGAGTGGCGTAAAGCAGCAGTCCGACCCTGGGACTTTGAAAAATGCCGCCTGTCGCGCCGATGATGAAGGCGGGGCCGGAATTATTGCAGAAGGCCAGAAGGCGCTCTCCCTCGCTTTTCGTTACCCGCCCGGATCGGCGCAGCTCTGCCACCACAGAGGCTCCCAGGGGATAGCCTCCGGAAAGTCCCAGGAAAAATGCCTGTGCCCCAGCGGGGGAGATGTGGAAAAGCCTCTCCATGGCCCCGCCTGCGAGATGCCCTAAAAGCTCCGGCAGTCCCATGGAGGCCAGGAGATTCGCTAAGACGAAAAAGGGCAGAAGGGATGGAACGAGCGTGGCGGCGCATACGGAGAGGCCCTGTCTTGCGCCCTCCGCCGCCTTACTGCTGAAAAGAACCAGCGCCCCGAACAGCGCCAGCACGGTCAATACCGGCAGATGCTTTAAAAATCGTTTCATGCTGACAGTGTATGAATGTCCTGTCCTTTTTTGAACCGCATCCGCATAGATTTGTTTCGGGTGATGTTTTATGACGGAAAAGCTGTTGCAGCGGGCAGCCAGGAAACTGGACATTCCCGCCGAGTCCATCTCCGGCGCGCCAAGAGTCACGATTTCCGGCGGGACGCGGGTGATGATTGAGGGGCATAGGGGTCTTTTGGAATATGCGGACGACCGAATCGCAGCGGCGGGGAGCGGCTGCCGCATTTTGATAAAGGGGGAGAATCTGGGGCTGGTGGCCATGGATAAGGACGAGATGATAGTCTCCGGGCGGCTGTGGGCGGTAGAGCTGGAATGAAAAGGAATTATGCGCGGTATGTCACAGGCTGGGTGACGGCGGAGGCCTCCGGAGCGCAGCCGGAAAAGCTGCTGTATGCCCTGGCGGAGCGGGGCGTTGCCTTTTGGGGCGCGGAGCCGCCCAGGGATTTTGCCATGACGGTGGAGATACCCTGGCGGGCGGCGAAGCTGATCCCGGCCCTGGGCGCCTCCATTGGCTGCGATGTGCGGATAATCCGCTGTCACGGCCTTCCGGCGGTATTCAAAAAGCTGCGGCAGCGGGCGGTTCTGCTGGTGTGTCTCGCGTTCATGCTGGGGGTGCTGTTCGTCAGCGGGGCCTTCGTGTGGGTTATTCAAATCAGCGGCAACGAGACCATCCCGGAGGGAGTAATCCGGCAGGCGCTGGCGGAGTGCGGGTTGGATATTGGCAGCTTCTGGCCGGCCATGTCCCAGGATCAGGTGCGCAACAGCATGATATTAAAGCTGCCCGGAATCCGCTGGATGACCGTGAGCATCCGGGGCAGCCACGCCGAGGTAATCATCCGGGAAAAGAGGACGCACATAGAGCCGGTGGACGAGGCGGAATATGTGAACCTGGTGGCCACAAAAACAGGCTTCGTGACGGAGGTGCTGGCCCTGCGGGGCACAGCGCTGACGGAGGAAAACCGTGCCGTCCTGGCCGGGGAAGTGCTGGTCGCAGGCTACGCCACCGGGCGCTATGGCGCGATACAGGGCCTTACGCGGACCATTGGCTCCGTTACGGCCCGCACCTTGTATGAAATGACGATAGAAGCGCCTGTGTATGTGGATGAAAAGACTGCAACAGAGGGACTCATGGTGCGCGGGGCGCTGGTTTTGGGAAAAACACGCATAAATTTTTACAAAGACAGTAGTATTTGCCCCGCGGATTGTGATAAAATCATAGAGGAGTATACGCTCTCCGTTGGGCGTGTGTTCACCTTGCCGCTGACGGTGGAAAAGACCGTTTATACTCCCTATACCACGCAGAGCGTGGAGGCGCTGGAGCTGCGGGAGGAGCTGGAGGAAATGCTGCTCGCGGCGCTGGCGGAGGAGATAGGCCAGGAGGGGGAGATGCTTTCTGCCCAGTTTACCGCATCCAGTGGGAATGGGGTGCTGTACGTCACCCTCTTTGCCGAGTGTGAGGAGCAGATTGCCGAGGCCGTGCCCATGACGGCGGAGGAAATCTTGGAGATACAGGAAAAAATAGTTGTCACTGAGGAAGTGGAGTCATGATAGAGAAAACCATGCAGATAGACAGGATGGAGAACGTCATCAGCGTTTTCGGCTCCTTTGACCAGAATCTGCGTATTATTGAAACAGAGCTGTCCGTTACCATCGCCAACCGGGACGACCAGCTGAAAATCAGCGGCGAGGCGGAAAACGTCATGTACGCGGAAAAGGCTATTGAGGGCCTGCTGTCCCTGGCGGGCCGGGGGGAGGTCATCGACGCGCAGAACGTGCGATACATTATAAAATTGGTGCAGTCCGGCCAGGAGAGCCGCATCGGCGACCTGGCAAGAGGCGTGGTCTGCGTTACCGCCAAGGGCCGGCCTGTGAAGCCCAAGACCATCGGCCAGACGAACTATGTGGACGCCATCAAGAAAAACACCGTCACCCTGGGCATCGGCCCCGCCGGTACAGGCAAGACCTATCTTGCCGTGGCCTGTGCCGTGGCCGCCTTCCGGGAGAAGAAGGTCAACCGCATCGTTCTGACCCGTCCGGCGGTGGAGGCCGGAGAACGGCTGGGCTTTCTGCCGGGAGACCTACAAAGCAAGGTAGACCCCTATCTGCGCCCATTATATGACGCACTCTTTGAAATGCTGGGCGCGGAGACCTTCAATAAATACATGGAGCGGGGAGACATTGAGGTCGCACCCCTGGCCTATATGCGCGGCCGGACGCTGGACGACAGCTTCATCATCCTGGACGAGGCGCAGAACACCAGCCGGGAGCAGATGAAAATGTTCCTGACCCGCCTGGGCTTTGGCTCCACGGCGGTGATTACCGGGGACGTGACCCAGATCGACCTTCCGGCGGACAAAATCTCCGGCCTGAAGGAGGCCATGAAGGTGCTGGACGGGGTGGAGGATATTGCCATCTGCCGTCTCTCCGGGGCGGACGTAGTGCGTCACGTCATCGTGCAGCGCATCATCGCGGCCTATGAAAAGCATGAAAAATCCATGCCCCCTGCGCCCCCAGTGAAGAAATATAAGCCACAGCCCATCCGCCGGGAGGAGCAGAGACGCACATGATGAAAAGACTAAAGCTGCGCCTGCGGTGCGAAAACGGCCAGAAATGCCCTCTGGCCCTGCGGCGGCGCATCAAAAAAGCCGCCGCGGCCGTTTTGGAGGCGGAGGGTGTCGCCCAGCCTTGCGAGCTGTCCGTTCTGCTGACGGACGGGGCGGGCATACAGACGATTAACGCCGAGTTACGCCAGGTGGACAGGCCCACGGATGTGCTGTCCTTCCCCATGGGGGACACGGACATGAAATCAGGCCGTCTGCTCCTGGGGGATATGGTGTTGAACATCCCCCAAGCGGAGGCCCAGGGAGCGGAGTTCGGCCACGGGGCGAACCATGAGATAAGCTATCTCACCGTCCACAGCGTCCTGCATCTGCTGGGCTATGACCATGTAGATGAGGGGCCGATGAAAAAGGAAATGCGGGGCCGGGAGAAGCTCATTATGGCCCGCCTTGAGCCAAAGGGCATACAGACAGAAAGCTGAAACAGGAGAACACTATGACTACAAAAACAGCCACGATAACCATCGCCGGACGCCCCAACGTGGGCAAGTCCACCCTGACCAACACCCTGGTGGGAGAGAAGATTGCTATCGTCTCCCCCAAGCCCCAGACTACCCGCACCCGCATCCTGGCCGTGACCAGCCGGGGGGACACGCAGTTCGTTTTTGCGGACACCCCGGGCTTCCACAAGGCCCGGACAAAGCTGGGAACCTATATGGACAACGTGGTTCGCCAGAGCGTAGCGGACGTGGACGCGGTGGCCATGCTGGGGGAGCCGGTGGCCTCCATCGGCCCGCAGGAGCGGGGACTTTTGGAGCGCCTGAAGGAGACGGGCGCGCCCGTGGTGCTGGCTGTCAACAAGGCGGACACGGTGCAGGACAAGAAAAACCTCCTGCCGGTCATCAGCCTGTATAGTCAGGCCTTTGACTTCGATGCCATTGTCCCCATCAGCGCCAAGACCGGGGAGGGTGTGGACGAGCTTTTGCAGGAGCTGGAAAAATATGCCCTGGAGGGACCGCCCCTGTTCCCGGACGACATCATCTCTGACCAGCCGGAAAAGCAGATTTGCGCGGAGATTGTGCGGGAAAAGCTGCTGCTGGCCCTGGACGATGAGATACCCCACGGCACGGCGGTGGTGGTGACGAAGTTTTCCGAGCGGGACGATGGCATCATCGATATGGACGTGACCATATACTGCGAGAAAAAATCCCACAAGGGCATCATCATCGGCAAGCAGGGCGCTATGCTCAAGCGGATTGGCTCCGCCGCCCGCCAGGACATCGAGGCGTTCATGGGGACGAAGGTGTTTTTGCAGACCTGGGTGAAGGTAAAGGAAAACTGGCGGGACAGCGACGCCCTGCTGCATAATTTTGGATTTACGGACGAGTAATCAAATCAGCCCCACTGTGGCAAACTAATCCCAGCGGGGTGATTCATTTTGAAAGCCGAGCTATTATGGCAGCTTTTTTTGGATACAGGGGATCCTGTGTGCTGGATGCTTTACCGGCGCACCTTTCCCCGCTGAGGCTGAGGCGGTACATATGTTCGAGACGGTCAAAGGCCTGGTGCTGCGCCAGGTCAAATATAAGGAGGCAGACCTTATCCTGACCCTCCTGACGGCGGAGCATGGAAAGCTCACGGTGAAGGCCCGGGGCGCGCTGCGCAAGGGAAGCCGCCTGGGAGCGGCCAGCCAGGCGCTGTGTTATTCGGAATTTACCCTGTTCGGGAACCGGGGACGCTGGTCGGCCAACGAAGGGGCCACCATTGACCAGTTTCTTGGCCTGCGGGAGGACATCGCCCAGCTGGCCCTGGGAGCCTATTTCGCGCAGCTTTTGGATACCGTGTGCCAGGAGGAGGTTCCGGCGGGGCCGGTGCTGTCCCTGGCGCTGAACAGCCTTTATGCCCTGAGCCGGGGAATATACGGGCCGGAGCACGTCAAGGCGGTGCTGGAGCTGCGGCTCATGTGCCTGGAGGGGTTCCAGCCGGAGGTGTCCGCCTGCGGTGTATGCGGGCGAGTGGATATGGACGAGCCAATCTTTTCTCCTGCGGCGGGTATGGCACATTGCCGCGCCTGCGGCAGCGTTGTCTCGGGCGGGGCTGTGCCGCTGGATGAAGCGTCTCTGGCTGCTATGCGGCATATCGTGGGGGCAGAGGCCAGAAAGGAATTTTCCTTCGTCATTCCGGAGGAATCGGAAAAACGCCTGGGCCGCGCCTGCGAGCAGCTTGTCCGCACCCAGCTCGACAGGGATTTCAGCTCATTGGATTATTGGAAAAGTGTGAGATGACTATGGACTTATACGAAAAATCATTGCAGACCATCGAGCTTCCGGCGGTGTTGGAGCTGCTTGCGTCCAAGGCCGCATCGGAGGGCGCGAAGGAGGCGGCCCGCCGCCTGCGGCCATCATGTGACGCGCGCCAGGTCAGGGAGCGTCTTGCGGAAACCACGGACGCCAAGACCATGATGGAGACAAAGGGCAGCCCCTCCTTCTCTGGCCTGAAGGATGTGCGGCCTTCCCTGGCCCGCGCGGACATGGGCGGTATGCTGAACACCCGCGAGCTTCTGGACATCGCAGGAGTGCTGTTCTGCGCCCGCGCCGCTTCTTCCTATGCCTCTGGCCGGGGGGAGTGCGGGTGCCTGAAACGGCTGTTTTTTTCTATTTCTCCTAATCGCTTTTTGGAGGATAAGATAACCCAGTCCATCACAGGGGAGGAGGAGATAGCCGACGGGGCCAGTCAGGAGCTGGGGGACATCCGCCGGAAAATGCGGGCCGCCTCCGCCCGGGTGCGGGACAATTTGCAGCGCATCATCTCCTCGCCCTCCTATTCCAAGGTTTTGCAGGAGGCCATCATCACCCAGCGGAACGGGCGCTATGTCGTCCCCGTGCGGGCGGAGAAGAAGGGCGACCTGCCCGGCCTTGTCCATGACGTAAGCTCCAGCGGGGCCACTCTTTTTGTGGAGCCTATGGGCGTCGTGAAGGCGAATAACGAGCTGCGGGAGCTGGCCGCCCGGGAAAAGGCGGAGATAGAACGCATCCTGATGGAGCTGAGCGCGGACTGCGCCGCCGCTCGGGGCAGCATCGACCTGGATTATACCATTCTCACAGAGCTTGACCTGATTTTTGCCAAGGCGGAGCTGAGCTATCAGCTCAACTGCGGGGAGCCTGTCCTCACGGAAAATGAAATCATTCTCAAAAAAACCCGCCACCCTCTGCTGCCAAAGGGGGAGGCGGTTCCTATCGACGTATCCCTGGGCGGGACGGCTTATGACGCCATGGTTATCACCGGCCCCAATACCGGCGGCAAAACGGTTACACTGAAAACCCTGGGCCTTTTCTGTGCCATGGCCGGGTGCGGACTGCATATCCCGGCGGGGGACGGCAGCGCCGTACCGGTGGTGCAGAATATCCTCGCGGACATCGGAGATGAGCAGTCCATCGAGCAGTCCCTCTCCACCTTTTCCAGCCATATGGTGACGATTGTGTCCATTTTGGAGGCCTGCGGTCCCGGCACCCTGGTGCTGCTGGATGAGGTGGGCGCCGGTACCGACCCCACGGAGGGTGCGGCTCTGGCGGTGGCCATTTTGGAATATGTGCGCCAGACCGGGGCGCTGGTGGCCGCCACGACCCACTATGCGGAGCTGAAGGTCTATGCCACCAACACGGCGGGGGTGATGAACGCCTCCTGCGAGTTCGACGTGCAGACCCTGCGGCCTACCTATCGGCTTCTGGTGGGAATCCCCGGCAAATCCAACGCCTTTGCTATCAGCAGCCGTCTGGGCCTGCCGGACACCATCATCGAGGACGCAAAGCAGCGGCTGAGCGCGGAATCGGCGGATTTTGAGCGCACCATTCAGCGCCTGGAGGAGCAGCGTCAGACTATGGAGCGCCAGACGGAGGAACGGGAAAAGGCCCGCCGTCAGGCGGAGGAGGACGCGAAAAAGGCGGACGCCCTTCGCCGCGAGCTGGAGGTTCGCCTGGAAAAGGCGGAGATGAAGGCCCGCCGGGAGGCGGAGCGCATTTTGCAGGAGGCCCGCGCCGCCGCGGACGAGGCGTACCGGGAGATAGACCAGGAGCGGGCTATGGCAAACGAGGCCGCAGACCACCAGAAAATAAACGAGGCGCGGGCGGATATGCGCCGAAAGCTGAACGAGGCGGAGAGCCGCCTTCGCCGGCCTCAGGAGCCGCCCGTTCCCAATACGCCCAGCCGGCCTATCAAGGAGGGGGACACGGTGGAGCTGCTGTCCGCGGGATTAAAGGCGGATGTTATCAAAGTAAACGACAACGGCACCCTTTATCTTCAGGCAGGCATTATGAAGGTGACGGCCTCCCCCCAGGAGGTGCGCCTGGTGGAGAACGCGCCGAAGAAAAAGCAGGCGGTGTCCTCCGGAGGCGGACAGACTCTTCGCCGCGCCGCCGTGGCCCCGGAGCTGGACATCCGCGGCATGATGGCGGACGAGGCGGAGCTTGTGGTGGAGCGCTATCTGGATTCCGCGAGCGCCGCCCGCCTGGAGACCGTCACCATCATCCACGGCAAGGGAACCGGCGCCCTGCGCGCGGCGGTACAGCAGATGCTCCGGCGGAATAAACTGGTCAAGAGCTTCCGTCTGGGCCGATATGGAGAGGGTGAGACGGGCGTTACCGTTGTCGAACTGAAATAAAACGATGGCCGCAAAACCTTAACAACTGTGCAATCCTCCAAAACGTCAAAAAAGGTTTGCGAACTGTGAAGAATTTTGATAGAGTATATGTAATAAATGTTTGCAATATCAGGAATGGGGGTTCCGCTATGATCAATCGTGAAGTGACTATCAACAACCAGGTGGGGCTGCACGCAAGGCCCGCGACCTTCTTCATTCAGAAGGCCAACGAATTTAAAAGCACCATCTGGGTGGAAAAGGACGACCGCCGTGTGAACGCAAAGAGCCTTCTGGGCGTTCTGTCTCTTGGCATCGTCAAGGGGACTACCATCAGCATCATCGCCGACGGTGTGGATGAGACGGAGGCTGTCGATACCCTGACCGATTTGATAGACAGGGAATTCGTTGAGTAATTGTCGCCTCCCGGCCTGAAAGAGCTGTGTCGGGGGAATAGAAAAGCAGGTCAAAAGGGTGTGTTCCGGCACACCCTTTCCTCGCGTTTGGGGAGAATATGGACAAGATCGCCCAGTTAAGGGAAAAAGCGAATAAGCTGCCCCTTCAGCCCGGGGTGTATATCATGATGGACGCCTCGGGCCAGGTCATCTATGTGGGCAAGGCCAAGGCGCTGAAAAACCGGGTGACAAGCTATTTCCGGGGCGAGCATCTGCCGAAGGTGGCGGCCATGGTCAGCCATGTGGATGATTTTTCCGTCATTGTGGCCAGCTCGGAGTTTGAGGCGCTGGTGCTGGAAAACAGCCTGATAAAGCGCCATCAGCCCCATTATAATATCCTCCTGCGGGACGACAAGACCTATCCATTTCTGCGCCTGGACTGGGGTCAGGCATACCCGACCTTTACCATCGTCAGCCGCGTCCAGCCGGACGGCGCGCAGTATTTTGGCCCTTATGGGGGGCGAAGCGTCAGCAAGGGGATATTGGACGCCCTGGCCAAGGCGCTGCGCCTGCCCGGCTGCAGCCGCCGCTTTCCCCGCGACATCGGCAAAGAGCGGCCCTGCCTGAACTGGCACATGGGAACCTGCGAGGGCTGGTGCCGTGGCGAGCCGGGACAGGAGCAGTACCGGGAGCGGATGGCGCAGGCTGTCCAGATTCTGACCGGCGGCGCCGGAGCGCTGGTGCGGGAGCTGGAAACGCAGATGCTCCAGGCATCGGAGGAGCTGCGCTTTGAGCGGGCCGCCGACCTGCGGGATCGTATGCTGGCGGTGAAGGAGCTTTCAAACCAACAGACGGTGATAAACGCTGCCCGCGCCGATACGGACGCCATTGGCTTTCGCCGGGGGGCAAAGACCGCTTTTGTGGTATTGCACTATGCGGACGGCGACCTGGCGGGCAAGGATACGGAGCTGATGCCGGAGCCTTTGGAGGAGGACGCGGCGGCGGTCTCTGCTCTTGTCCGGCAGTATTATACACGCCGGGGCGCGTGGCCCCGGACAGTGCTTTTGCCTATGGAGCTGGAGGACGCGGAGTCGCTTGCCGAGCTTTTGAGCCAGATGGCGGGACGCCGGGTGGAGCTGGCGGTTCCCAAACGGGGCGTGAAGCGGGAGCTTGTGCAGGCGGCGGAGCGCAACGCCCAGGATGAGGGCCTTCGGGCCGAGAGCGAGGCGGAGCGCCGCAGCAAGACGCTGCAATGGCTGCAAAAGCTGTTGGGTCTCGAAGGGGAGATACGCCGTATTGAGTCCTTCGATATTTCCAATACCGGAGACTTTGGCATCGTGGCCTCCATGGTTGTGTTTGAGGAGGGGCGTCCGGCCAAGAGAAAATACCGCCGTTTCCGCATGAAAGAGGTGCAGACCCAGGACGATTTCGCGAGTATGCATGAGGCCGTTGGTCGCCGTATGGCCCATTATACGGAGGGGGACGAGAAATTCATGCCCCTGCCGGATTTGCTGCTGATAGACGGCGGCGTGGGACAGGTGGCGGCTGCCTGCGATGCTATGGCGGAGCATGGCATTGTCGGCGTGCCGGTGTTTGGCATGGTGAAGGATGACCGTCACCGAACCCGGGCGCTGACCACCCCGGACGGTCAGGAGATTGGCCTTGCGGGCAGCCCCGCCGTGTTTGCCCTGGTGGGCAATATCCAGGAGGAGACACACCGCTTCGCCATTGAATACCACCGTACCCTGCGGAAAAAGACCATCGGCTCACAGCTGGACGAAATACCGGGCGTGGGGCCGAAGCGCCGTGCCGCGCTGTTAAAGCGCTTCAAAAGTGTCAAGGCCATATCTCAGGCGACGGAGGAGGATCTGTCGCAGGCTGTTCCCCGCGCTGCCGCGCGGGCGGTCTATGCCTATTTTCATCAGGAGGAAAAGCAATGAGAGTGATTGCGGGCGAGGCCCGGGGACGGCGGCTGGTGGAGCCGAAGGATATGTCCGTCCGGCCCACCACGGATATGGTGAAGGAGGCGGCCTTCAGTATTTTGCAGTTTGACCTGGCCGGACGGCGGGTGCTGGATTTGTTTGCCGGAACCGGCCAGCTCGGCATTGAGGCCCTGAGCCGGGGAGCGGCGGAATGTGTCTTTGTGGACAGCAGCCCCGCATCTCTTGCGCTGGTGCGGAAGAATCTGGCGCTGTGCCATATGCAGGCGGCGGTCATACAGCGGAACGCGCTGGATTACCTGGCCGATTGTGGCAAATTCGACGTCATTCTTTTGGATCCTCCATATCACCAGGGATTATATCATTCTGTTTTATCCGCGATTTTTAGATTTGACATATTAACAGATGGTGGTATAATACTGGTCGAAAGTATGCGAAATGAGCCGATGCCGGAGGCTGTGCCGCCCTATACGCTGGCCAAGGCATACCATTACGGCAAAATCTCCCTTACGACCTACAAGAAAAACATAAATATATAAGAGGAACGTCAAGACGACAGCTATTTATCCGGGCAGCATCGATCCAATCACCCTGGGGCACCAGAATATTATTAGCAGTGCCGCGCAGATTTTCGACAAGGTCGTTGTCTGCGTAATGAAAAACCGGGAGAAATTCCCCCTGGTCACACTGGAGGAACGGGTGGAGCTGGCCAAAAAGGCCACGGCCCGGTACGCCAATGTAGAGGTGACGACCACCGATATGCTGTTGGTGGAGTACGCCAAGAGGTTTGAAAACCCGGTCATTGTGAAGGGCCTGCGGGCCGTCTCAGACTTTGACTATGAGTTCCAGATCGCTCTCATCAACAAAAAGATGAATCCTGACCTGGAGACCCTATTTCTCACCGCAAGTGAGAAATACACCTTTTTAAGCTCTACGGCCGTCACGGAAATGGCTGCCTATGGTGCCGACCTGACAGAGCTGGTGCCCATGGAAATTATTGACGACGTATTAATGAAAACACAACAGAGGAGGCAGACAGAGAAATGAACGAAAACGAGGGTATTCTTGAGCTTATCGAGCTTCTGTATTCCATGATTTCCGAGGCGTGGGGTGTGCCTCTCGGCAATGACAAATGCCTCGTGGACAGGGAAAAGGCGCTTGATCTGATTGAAGAAATCAAGGCCCAGCTCCCGGCGGAGATGGCGGAATCCAAGCGCCTGGTGTCCGCCAGGGACGAGTTCATCCGCAGCGCCAAGAAGGAGGCGGAGTCCGTCCGCAAGATGGCGGAGGAGCGGGCCAGAAAGCTGGTTGACGAGCAGGAGATTGTCCGGGCTGCCAAAGCCAAGGCTGAGGAGATATTGGCCACGGCGGAGAGCAAGTCCCGGGAGATTCGCGGCGCAGCCAACGAGTATCTGGACGAGTCCCTGGCCGGGGCGGAGCAGTCCATGGCGCAGTCCCTGGAAATCGTTCGTCAGTGCCGGGCCAGGTTCCGCAGTGCCGCCGGCAGTCAGCCTGCTGGCCGCCAGTCCAGCCAGGGCCAAAAGGAATAAACCATCTGCCGAAAACAGAATATTACTGATCATAGAAAGCAGCGTCCTGCGGGGCGCTGCTTTTTTGCGTTCTGTTGACCAGTGTGATGGGATTTTGCGTGTAGGGCAGGGGAAAGAATTATGCAAAGTTTATTTAATAATAAGATAATAATCACATTTAAATGGACGAAAACAGTATTTTTTTCTTAGACGCAATTTTTGTCGTTTTCTGACTGGGCGAGAAATGGCGTGCTGAAACTAGATGTTGTGGTGTGGGTGAGGAAAGACAACAATAGGGAAAAATTGGAAGAAAAA
>JAJBVW010000194.1 GCA_020866945.1 Oscillospiraceae bacterium | reverse complement strand
TGCCAGCAGCATGGCGCCCATCAGCAGCAGGGCAATCAGCTTGCGAAATTTCATGGTTTGCTCCTTTCATTTCCTTTCCATTTTTAATGGTTAATGAATTAACCCTGTAATTATACCATGGTTTTGCATTGATTACAAGATAGGAATAGGATATTTCACCGCCGCCTGTCTATTTTTGCGCGGGAGATGAATTTTTGTTTGCATCAAAGGCTGAGCGGGTGTATCATTGATTTGTATGGCCTGCGTAAAAATTAGTTCAAATTGGTATGGGCCATGTAAAAATTCTGTTTAAAACATGATACTGACGAGCCGTGTTCGGTTTGCGATTAAAATTGGGAGAAGCGCGAATGGAAGCATTTTATAGAATCCTCGCCCTGCTGGGCGGTCTCGCAATGTTCCTGTATGGTATGCGCCTGATGGGCGACGGGCTGAAAAGCTGCTCCGGCGGCGCGATGAAGGCGGCGCTCGCGAAGGTGACGAACAAGCCCATTCGCGGCTTTATTCTGGGTATGCTCGTCACGTGCATGATTCAAAGCTCCACCGCGACGATGGTCATGAACGTGGGCCTCGTCGGCGCGGGCTTCCTCACGTTCCGGCAGTCCATCGGCATCGTGCTCGGCGCGAACGTCGGCACGGCCATCACCGCGCAGGTGATTCGGCTCATGGACGGGGCCGGCGGCCGCTCGGTGCTCAGGCTTTTCAGCGCGGACAATCTCGCGCCTATCGCGCTTATCGTCGGCATTATCCTTATTATGTTCGTGAGCAGCCGGCGCAGCTCCATGAAAAACGTCGGCACCATCTTCGTCGGCTTCGGCATCCTGTTCATGGGCCTTATGTATATGAGCGACGCCGTGAGCGAGATGGGCGCTTCTCTCAGCCGGCTGCTGACCGCGTTTGAGGACAGCTACATCCTCGGCTTCCTCGCCGGCGTCGCCGTCACGGGCGTGATTCAAAGCTCCTCCGCTGTTATCGGCATTTTGCAGACGCTCGCAAGCTCCGTCGGCGTGCGGTTCTGCGGCGTGGTCGCGGTTATCGTCGGCGTGAACATCGGAGACTGCCTCACGACGTTCCTTGTGAGCCGCATCGGCGCGAAGCCCGACCAGACCCGCACCGTGCTCGTGCACGTTATCTATAACATCTGCGCCGCCTGCCTCATCGGCCTTGTGCTCGTCATTGGCCGCAGCACCGGCCTTATCGGGGACAAGCTGTGGTATATGTCCCTCGATTCCGGCGGCGTTGCGAACGTCCACGGCCTGTTCAGGCTTGTGCCCGCCGTGCTGCTGCTGCCGATGTCCAATCGCTTCGCGGCGCTCGCGGAAAGGCTCGTGCCGGACAAGCCCATCGACCCGGAGGACGCGGATATTCTGGAGAACCTCCGCGAGCTGGACGACCGCCTTATCACGAACCCCGGCCTCGCCCTCGACCAGGCCGCGCACCTTATCGGCCATATGGCCGACGTCGCGCCCCACAACTATGACGCCGGCATCCAGCAGATTTATGAGTTTGAGCCGCGCCGCGAGGAGCGCATCCGCCAGCGGGAGGATTTGCTGGACGAGATGGCAGACGCCTCGAATCAATACATCGTGGCCGTGTCGCCGTATGTCACGCTCGATTCCGACAACCAGAACCAGAACTTCCAGATTAAGGCCCTCACATGCTTTGAGCGCATCGGCGACCTCGCCGTGAACATCACGCACAACATGGCGCAAATGCGCGAGAATAACCGCCATTTCACCGAAACCGCCATGCGGGAGCTGCATATTGCCGTGGACGCCGTGAGCGACATCCTCGCCACCGCCACGCGGGCGTATAAGGAGACCGACTATGACCTCGCCCGCACGGTCGAGCCGATGGAGGAGGTCATTGACGACCTTATCGAGGCGCTCAAGGAGCGCCATGTCGAGCGCATGACCCGCGGCGAGTGCGACATCTTCAACGGCATACAGTTCCAGAACGTGCTGCAAAATATGGAGCGCATCTCCGACCAGTGCTCCGACCTCGCCGTGTATATGCTCAGCCGGAAGGACACCGCTATCTCCGGCCAGGAGCATCAGTACCTTCACAACCTGCACCATTCCAGCAACGAGGAATACCGCCGCCTGTTCGGGGAGAATTATGAGAAATACTTCTCCCGCCTCAAGCACAGCGAGAACGAGCCGCTGCCGGAGGAGCGCGTGTAAGGCCGTTCGATACCCATACGCAGTCCGTAACGGACGTATGGCTGGAGAAGGAGAGCGTCTGTGAGCCTTACGCTGCCTTACGCTGTCCGTAATGAACGAATGGCTGTATAACGCTGATTGTGGAAAACTCTGTTGAGAAACTGTTCATAACTATGTGGGAAGTTTTGTTGAGAACTCGGAAAGAATTTTGACAATGTTGAAAGTTTTGTTGAAAACCTGTGGAGAATTTTAGTTTTCCACAGGTTTTTTCGCGAAACAGGCCCGTTTTCGCCCGCCCGCGCGCGTCCTCGGCTTGCCTCTGCTGGACTGAGCTTTTCTTTTCTTGGCTTACCTTACCTGGGTATACCATTTTAAAGTTTTTAACAATCTCAGACGGAAATATAACCCGCACACTGGCGGGAATGCGTGCCTCATACAGACGGGATTTTCGATTTATAAAGACCTTCCCGATAGCGGTCGGGGCGAATCTGGTTGTTGCGGTGCCATTCGCAGATGTAGTACACCTTGCCGGGGTAGAGCGGGGTGATAAACTGCATCTCCTCCAGCTCCGCCAGCGCCTTGGACGGTGCGCCCGTCATGCGCATCACGCCCAGCGCTTCGACGCATCCATCGTTGTCCGCCGCCATCCCAAGGTCATAATACAGCAGCCGCGCAGCCCGTGAAAGACTTAAAAACCGGCTGCTGCTGATAATAGACCGCGCAAACATCCGCCGCTCCGCCATAATCATGCCTCCTATATCGTGTTGCGTACACGGTTTCTTTATGGTTGCATTATAGCACTGTATTTTGCGTTTATCAAGAGGGGGTGTTGCGTTTATTTGGAATGTTGGAAAAATACCGCACAGCAGTTGCATATGCTGCTGTGCGGTTGTTTTTTGTGTGGGGGGTTAACCTGGTTTAGGTTATGGTGGGGGACCTCCGTTGGGAGCGTCTTAATTGGTGCTGGTTACGGGGGAAACCTCTCCCCCGCGTCACAACGTCTCCTCGTCGGGGGCGTCCAGCAGGATATGCAGATAGTCGCGGTGGCTGTAGAGGATACGGTCTATATAGACATCGCTGTCGGCTACGCGGTAGAATATCATATAGCTGCCGCTGATGAGAAAGCGGTAGTCCTCGTCCACATCGGCGATGGAGGACAGCGGCGTTCCGCTCTCGGCAAAATCCTCAAGACGATCCACCGCGTCCATGATGCTGTTCGTGACCCGTTCCGCCGCCAGGCGGTTTCGCAGCTCGCGCGTGATATAATTCCATATTTCGTCCATATCCCGCCGGGCTTCACTGGTGTAGTGTAGATTATATTTCTTCATTGGCTCTCTTCCGGAAATGCTCTCGCACCTCCTCCGGTGTCAGCCAGCCTTCGGTTTCGCCGGAGCGGCGGCCTTTGGCAAGCTCGTTCATCAGGCGGATGGTGGCGCGGGTCTTTTCGTAGTCGCCGATGTCCACAATGGCGTAGCGGCCCCGGCCGTTTTTGGTGAGAAAGACCGGCGCGTCCTCCGTTACCTCGCGGAGCACCTCGGTATAGTTGCGCAGATCGGAGATGGGTCGGATGTTCGGCATGACTGTGCCCTCCTTTTTCGATGATACCCCTAGTATACCCCAATTTGCTGTAAAATTCAACCGCGAATTTTACAGCTATTTTTGTCCGATTGCAAAGCCTGAACGGGTGTGATACAATCGAACCACAACAAATACAGGAGGTGCGCGATATGGTTGTGCTGCGCGGCGGGACGGTCGTGTCCCCGCAGGGATTGGAGCGGCGGGACGTATACATCGACGGGGAAAAAATCGCCTCAGGCGGGGCGGCGGATGAGGTCGTGGACGTGTCCGGGTGCCTGCTGTTTCCCGGCTTCATCGACAGCCACACGCATTTGGATATGCCGTCCGCCGGCACGGTGACGGCGGATGATTTCGCCTCCGGCACCGGGGCCGCGCTGGCGGGCGGAACGACGGTCATCCTCGACTTCGCGACCCAGGAGCGCGGGCATACGCTCGCGGAGGCGCTGGACGTGTGGCATGGCCGCGCCGACGGGCGCTGCGCCTGCGATTATGGGTTTCACATGGCCGTGACCGACTGGAACGATGCGACGCGCGCGGAGCTGAAAACGATGGCCGCCGCCGGCGTCACGAGCTTTAAGGCGTATATGGCGTATGACAATCTCCGCCTGGACGACAGGGCGCTCGCGGAGCTTCTCGCCTGCACGGGCGAGCTGGGCGCATGGCTCGGCGTGCACTGCGAGCTGGGCGACCGGGTGACGGCGCGGGTCTCCGACCTCCTGTGGCGGGGCCTGACCGGGCCGCAGTGGCATCCCGTGTCGCGGCCAAACCGCGTGGAGGCGGACGCCGTCGCGCGGCTGCTGGCGCTGGCCGGGGCATCCGGCGGGCTGCCGTGGGTCGTGCATCTTTCCACCCGCGAGGGGCTTGCGGAAATCGAAAAGGCCCGCGCCGCGGGCCGGCGGGTGCTGGTGGAGACCTGCCCGCAGTATCTCACGCTGACGGAGGAGCTGTATTCCCAGCCCGATTTCGCGGGGGCGAAATACGTCTGTTCGCCGCCGCTGCGCTCGGCCCAGGACAGAAACGCCCTCTGGCGCGCCGTGGCGGACGGGGAGGTCGATATTCTCTCCACCGACCATTGCAGCTTCAATTTCCATGGCCAGAAGGAGCTGGGCCGGGGCGATTTTTCGCGCATCCCGAACGGCCTGCCGGGCATTGAGCAGCGGCCCGCGCTGATATGGGCCTGCGGCGTTTCCGCCGGACGTATCGGGCCGGAGGATATGTGCCGTATGCTTGCGGAGGCGCCGGCGAAGGCGTTCGGCCTCTGGGGCCGGAAGGGCGCGCTGGCGCCGGGCTTCGACGCGGACGTGGTCGTCTGGGAGCCGGACTATCGCGGCGCGATACACGCGGGCGAGCAGCAGATGCGCTGCGACTATTCCCCGTGGGAGGGCTTCCCCCTCACCGGCCGCGCCCGGGTCGTATACCTGCGCGGCCAAAAAGCCGCCGAAAACGGAAAATGCCTCCGCCCTGCCGCCGGTGAATATTTATCCAGGGGAAGCGCGGAAGTGTTATGACGCATTCTTTAACGGTGTCATTTTCTCAATTTTATCAAAAATGACCCCCTTAACTTGAATTTTTCAAGGTCCGTGGTATAATAACAGCAAAAAAAGGGAGGCACGGATATGCTATACAAGCGGGAAAAATATCTTTCCAAGCTACGGCCCTTTTATAGGACGGACATGATTAAGGTTATAACCGGCATCCGCCGCTGCGGAAAATCCTGCATCATGCAACTGATACGTGAGGAACTGCTGGCATCCGGTGTGCCGGAAAAGGACATTCTTTATCTTGACCTTGACAAGAGAGTGAATAAATCCATCAAAACCCCTGCACTTCTCGAATCAAAAATAGATTCCCTGATAACCGACGGTGATTTCAAATATTTATTCATTGACGAGGTGCAAAATGTTCAGGACTTTGAGGAAACCGTCAATGGGTTTAATACAGACGGAAATATTTCTATTTTTCTGACCGGCTCAAACTCCTATTTATTGAGCGGCGAGATTGCGACCAAACTGACCGGCAGATACCTTGAATTTGAAATATTTACACTGGATTTCTCCGAGTATATGGAAATGAAGCGGCATTTGGGTCTGTCGGTCAACGGGGATATAAACGCTGAATTTAATGAGTATATTATAAACGGCGGGTTCCCGAAGGCTCTCGAATTTCAAGACATAGAAGCACGGCGTTTTTATACCCGCAGCGTAATTGAGGAGATATTCCGCAAGGACATTCAGGCGAATGTGAAGATACGAAACCGTTCCGTGTTTGAACGAGTGCAGAATTACGTCGTCAATAATTTCGGCGCAACGTTCAGCATAAAAAATCTGTTCGATTATTTCAATAAAACTGAAAAAACACCGGTTAAAAAAGAAACAATCAGGCGGTATATAAAAATACTGACGGACGCGAAAATTATCTATCCCTGCCCGCGATTTGACTGCAAATCCAGGAAATCCCTTTCCGGCGAACAAAAATATTATCTGGCAGATTTGAGCATTTATTTTATGACGGTGACAGACAACCGTATCAGTTATGGCCCAGCCCTGGAAAATCTAATATATTTATATCTGCGCAACAGCGGATATTCGGTCAGCGTAGGTCGTATCGGCAAATTGGAATGCGATTTCATTGCCCGCCGGGCGAATGATTACCGCTATATCCAGGTCGCCATGACCATAGCCGAGCAGCAGACCGAGGAGCGGGAATACAGACCGTTCTACCAGGTGCGCGATAATTACCCCAAATACCTGCTCACGCTCGACCCCTTGCTGCAAGAACGCGACGGCGTTGAACATAAAAATATCGTCCAGGTTCTTTCGCAAAATATCCAGCTTTAACAAGCGCCAGGTGCATTGTAACCCACTGCACGCTCCCGCCCACAACAAGGAGAAATCTATGTCCATACAAATTATCCAGGGAATATTCATCCCCTTCCTCGGCACGGCGCTGGGGGCCGGGTGCGTGTTTTTCATGCGCGGGGCCATGCGCCAGGGGGTGCAGCGGGCCTTGACCGGGTTCGCCGCCGGGGCGCTCTCCGGCGCGGTGGAGCCGCTCGGCGCGCTCGTCACGATTCTCGCCGCCAGCGTCCTGGTGCCCGCGCTGCCATATCTATTGAGCTTCGCCGCCGGCGCCATGCTGTACGTCGTCGTGGAGGAGCTGATCCCCGAAATGTCCTCCGGCCCCCATTCCAACACCGGCACCATCTGCTTCGCCCTGGGCTTCACCCTAATGATGGCCCTGGACGTAGCCCTTGGGTGAGCGGGGAGCTGCTGTTTTGGAAATATCTAACCTGGTTCAGGTTGCAGAGGAACCCTCTCCACCGCCCGCATGGGTGGTGGAGAGGGTTCCTACGTAACTGGCACTACCGGAGAGCGCTTCTCCTGCGCCTCACTTACTTCTTAAACCCAAACAGCTTCTTCCCGGTCTCCTCGGCCACCTGGACGTTGGAGGCGGTGTAGCCGGTGTCGTTTACGGCCTTCAGCAGGGCCTCGTCGGAGACGTCCTCCTGGCAGTGGATGGTGGCCTGGTTATTGGCGCGGGTTACCTTGACCTTTTCGACGCCGGGAACCTTCCGCAACGCGTCGGCCACGTGGGCCTCACACATTCCGCACATCATGCCCTCTACGGTCATTGTTTTTGTCATATTCTATTCTCCTTCTCAGGCGCATAGCCTGTTAGTTTATACTACATAGAAATTATACACCCGCGCTCTCGCCATTGCAAGAATAAGAAAAAATATGTTGACAAACGATATATGTCGTGGTACGATATAGCTACAAACGATATGTCGTCCATCGACATATCAGCAACCGACATAATTGATTCCCAAAGGAGGCAGCCTATGGCGAAACGAGCGGAACCATTGACCGAGAGCTATTTTTACATTTTGCTGTGCCTGTATAACGGCCCGAACCACGGGTACGGCATCATGCAGCAGGTGCTGACCCTGTCGGAGGGCCACGTCCGCATCGGCTCCGGCACCATGTACGGCGCGGTCAGCGCCATGCTGACGCGGGGCTGGATCGCGGAGCATCTGCCCGACAGCCAGAGCTTTGAGCGCAAGCGGCAGTACGAGCTGACCGACACGGGCCGCCAGGTGCTGGAGGAGGAAATCTCCCGCCTGAACCACCTAACCCGCATTGCCGCCGCCGTCACCGGCGCGGAGAAAGGAGACGCCCATGAGCCGTAGCCCCACCAAGACCGTGGTTCGTATCTACGCCCCATGGAGCTTTCAAAAGGAGCTGGACGACCTGGACGCAGCCTCCCGCGAGGGCTGGCAGCTCGTGAAGGGGGGCCGCCTGGTTCGCAGATTCCGGCGGGAGGAGGGCGTCTATCGCTTCGCCCTGGATTATGACTTCGACCTCCAGGACCACAACCGCTATTACGCCACCTTCCGGGAGCAGGGCTGGGAGCTTGTGAACAACACCTGGAACGGCTGGCACTACTTCCGCAAGCGCTATGACCCGGCCCTGCCGGAATCGGATTATGAGATATTCACGGACGCGGCCTCCCGGCGGGAGATGGCGGAGCGCCTGGCAAAGCGATACCGGGGCAGTATGTTCAGCGAGCTTCTGTGCGCCGCGATGTGTCTTGCGGGCATAATGCTTTTCAGAAACAACATAGCCCTGATTGCCATTTTGATGGCGGCGTTTCTGACAGAGGCCCTGATTTCCCTCCTGTGCAGCCGCCGGATGCGGCGGGCGGGAGATAACGAGAGAGGAGAACACGATGAAAAATAAAACCACCAAGACCTCATACCGGGCCTATTTTGCCTGGAATTATCAGAAGGAGCTGAAGGCCCTGGAGGAGAAATCCCGCGAGGGGTGGCAGCTTGTAAAGGGCGGGTGCTTTCACAGCAAATACACCCGGGACGACGGCGCAGTATACCGCTACGCCCTGGATTACAACAACGACCTGAAGCCGGAGGACATGGCCCGCTACCGGGAGACGTTCGAGGAGCAGGGCTGGGAATATATAAGCTCCACCTTCAACGGCTGGCACTATTTCCGCAAAGCATACGACCCGGCCCTGCAGGAATCGGCCTATGAGATTTACACCGACGACGAATCCCTCCGCCAGATGCAGGACAGATGGCGGCGGCTGGCACTGGTGCTGTGTATTTTGGATTTTGGCGCGGTGGCGGCCAATTTCCAGATATTCTTCACGAATGGCGCACGCAGTGCAACCCTCGTCATCGCACTCCTGGGTCTGGCGTTGGGTCTGCTGCTGCTGTACGGCTGGTATCGGATGGGGCGGAAAGAATACTGAAACAGAAAAGCGCTTAGGGCCTGACAGAAAGCCCTAAGCGCTTCGTTTATTTTTCGTACAGATCTGCGATGATGGAGACGCACCGCCCGATGCCCAGCTCGCCGCTGTCCAGGGCGATGTGATAATTGGCGGCGTTGCCCCATTCGCTGTCGGTATAGAACTGATAATAGGACTTTCTCCGCTTGTCCTTGTCCAGCAGGCGCTTTTCCGGCTTTTCGTCGCTCTCGCCGTAGAGCCTGACGATGCGCTCCGCCCGCTTTTCCAGGGAGGCGTGAATGAACACGGTCAGGCAGTCCGCCGTATCCTTTAAAATATAGTCGGCGCAGCGGCCAACGATAACGCAGGACTCCTTTTCCGCAAGCTCGGTAATGATGTCATGCTGCACCCGCCAGAGGTCATCCCGGATGGAATGGCCGTTATAATCCCGGTCGGCCAGGATGTTGCCCCACCAGCTTGAGGAGGGGGTATGTTCGCCGTAGCTTTCTATATACTCCTTTGACAGGCCGCTTTTTTCGGCAATCTTCAAAATCAGCTCGCTGTCATAGCAGGGGATGCCAAGCCTTGCGGCCACCTCCTTGCCTATCGTTCTGCCGCCGCTGCCAAACTGGCGGCTGATGGTTATGACGCGGTTCATGCCGTCGCCTCCTTTTTCGGTTTATCGCTTAATTCCTTATAGGTTCTCACGATCACCACCACAGAAATGCAGGTCGCCAGCAGGTCGGCGGCGGGGAAGGAATAGAGAACGCCGTCCAGCCCCCAGATGCGGGGCAGCAAAATGGGCAGCGCCACGCCAAAGAGAATCTCCCTCGCCATGGTGATGGAAATGGACGCGACGGGCTTGCCGATGGCCTGCAAATAGATGAAAACGCCCTTGTTCATCATGCACAGCGGCATGGTGCAGAGGTATATCCTAAAGCAGCGGACGGCAAACTGGGTGTAATACGCGCTCTCATTCGCCGCGCCGAAGATGCCGATAAGCGCCTGGGGAAACAGCTCCACAATCAGAAGGGCGATAACGCCCACGCCAAGCTCCGCCGCGATGAGATAGGTAAAGAGCTTCCTGGCCCTGTCCTTTCGCCTGGCGCCGATGTTATAGCTCACCACCGGGATGCTGCCCGCGGCGATGCCGGTGCCGATGGAGACGGCAATGCCGAAGAATTTCATCACGATGCCGAGAACGGCGAGGGGTATCTGAGAATACTCATTCTGGGAGAAAATGGGATCCAACGCGCCGTACTTGGTACACATATTGTTCACCGTCGCCATGGAGATAACCAGGGCAATCTGGGTGAGAAAGCTGGTTACGCCCAGGGTGAGGAATTTTTTCATCAGGCTGCCCCAGAGGCCGAAGCTCTTTCGGTTGAGCTTAATGACCTTCATGTGGCAGAGATACCAGACGGAGAGGGCCGCCGTTAAAATCTGCCCCGCGACGGTGGCGATGGCCGCGCCCTTCATGCCCATCTGGGGGCAGCCGAGCAGGCCGTAAATCATAATGGGGTCAAGAATAATATTCGTGACCGCGCCCAGGACGGTGGCCGCCATGGCGAACTTGGGGCTTCCGTCCGAGCGGATGAGGGGGTTCATGCCCTGGCCGAAAATATAAAACGGGATGCCGAGGGAAATCCAGAAGTAATACTCCTTGGCACAGGCGTAGGTCTCCTCATTGACTGTCCCGCCGCAGAGGGTGATGATGGGGTCGCTTAAAAGCAGATACAGGCACATCAGCGCCACGCCGCAGATGACGTTCAGCAGGATGGCGTTGCCGACGGTGCGGCGGGCGGTGTCCGTGTCCTTCCGGCCCAGGCAGGCCCCTACATAGGCGGCTCCGCCGTCGCCAATCATCACGGCGATGCCAAGGGCCAGGACGGTGATGGGATAGACCACCGTGTTTGCCGCGTTGCCATAGGAGCCGAGATAGTCCGCGTTTGCAATGAATATCTGGTCAACGATGTTATAGAGCGCGCCGACCACCATGGAAATAATGCAGGGAATGGAGTATTTCCGCATCAGCTTTCCAATTTTTTCCGTTTCCAAATAGGTTGTTGCTGTTGTCGTTTGTTCCACGATGCTTCACCTCCGCTTTCCAGGCTCACGGCTTGAGGACAACCTTTATGGAGCCGTCCTTCTTATGGGCGAATATATCGAGCGCCTTGTCAAACTCGGACAGCGGGAACACATGGGTGATGACAGGCGCGAGGTTCACCTTCTTCTGGGCCAGACAGTCCATGAGATAGGGGAAATCTGCCAGGTTCGTCAGGCCGCCCTGCACCGTGATGTTTTTCATGCACACGGTATGCAGGTTGAACTCATAGTGGTCGGGGTTTACCATCGCCACCTGAGAGAGCCTGCCGCCCACCTTCAGCAGCCGGAGGCCCAGCGCGCTGGAGGAGGCCGCGCCGGCGGTGTCGATATAGCTGTCCGCAAAGCCCTCAAAAATCGTGCTGCCCGCATACAGCGGGTCGCCGCCGGTCAGCTCCTTCACCTTTTCATAGACAGCGTCGCCGCCCATATCGGTATCGACCACATAGTCCGCGCCGCACTCCATGGCGGCCTTCAGCCGCTCCGGGCGGCGGCCAATGCCGATGACCATTTTGGGCTTCCGGAGCTTCGCCATGGCGATGGCGCAAAGGCCCACCGGCCCCAGGCCGGACACCACCACGACGTCTCCCTCCTTGATTTGCGCCTGCACCACGCCCTGATAGCCGGTGCCGAGCATATCGCCCACGAGGAGGGCCTGCTCGTCAGGAACGCCCTCCGGGATCAGAAGGCACGCCTGGTCGGCAAAGGGAACGCGGACGTATTCCGCCATGCCGCCGTTGAGGTTGCCCCAGGAGGGGTCGCTTCCAAAAAGCGCGCCGTTGGGACAGTGGCCGGTGTTGCCGCTCTTGCACACGGGGCATTCGCCGCAGTACGGATAGGTGGCTACGTCAACATGGTCGCCGACCTTGAATTTCTTCACCTCGCTGCCTGCCTCCACAATGGTTCCCACAAACTCGTGGCCGGTGGTGAAGGGCACCGTCAGCGGCTGAAATCCCTCGGCATAGTGAACCTCGCTCGTGCAGATGGCGGTGGCCGTGACCTTCAGGAGCACGTCGGTGGGCTTTTCTATCTTCGGCATTTCCGCCTCGCCCAAACGATAATCGTGCAAACCATAAATAATTCCTGCTAACATTCTATTCCTTCTTTCAAATTTTTAATTAACAAACTTGAATCTCACGCATCCTCTTCGTCCAGATGGGCCAGCGCGTACAGGCGCTTTTTGGCCTCTGGGGAAATGCCCAGCGTGACCTCCAGCATCCAGAAGAACGCCAGCTTTTTGCGCTGGCGTTCCTCCGCCGGCCAGTCGAACACCCGGGGGTCGTGCAGCTCCGAGGCACAAAAAAGAAGCTCCACGCTCTCCCGCGGGTAGGGGGTAGAAAACTACCCGGTTTATATTCCCTGTTCCACCATCTCCGTCATAATAGGGCCAAAGCGCATGAGGCTGCGGGTGAAGCTCTCCTGATGCAGCTCAAAGTTCCCTTTTCCATACACGCCATCCGCCATCATGCCGCTGCTGGATAATAGTTCAATCACCCGCACGAGCTTTTCCACCGCGGAGGCGCTCTCGTCGTCCGCAATTTGGCGCATGGCCTGCTCCCGCTGCTCAATCTGCCGGTCTATCATGGCCAGCAGGATGTCTTCCTTCCCCTTGAAATGGTAATACAGCGTGCCTCTGGCTATGCCGGTCATGGCCAGGATGTCCTCTGTGGTCGTCTTGGCATACCCCTTTTCGTTAAACAGCTTTTCCGCCGCGTCCAGAATCTCTCCCCGGCGCACCTCGGCATCCTTAATCACGCGCATAATGTCATACCTCCCTATTAGACCGACTGTCGGTCTAATATATTATACCATCCATCTCCGGCAAGTCAAGGCAATGACAAATAATAAATAATCCCCGCCGGATGAGATAGGGGCGGGACGTTTAACTGGAAACGATTTCCAATTATAAGAAAGCGCTATGCTGCAGATAAATTTTTCTTGACGCGGGGCGGAAACGGCGGTATAATATATTCATAATTTTATAGAGACAAAAAACACAGGACAATGGCGTTGTGTGCGCGTTGGGCCTGTGTTCTTTTGTTCGGAGAGGATGGATGCAACTGTGGAAGACCTTGTGAAAAACGAACGGCTGATCAACCAGCAGCTCGCGAGATACGGCGTGAAATTCGGCATTTATAAGGACGGCGTGTTCCAGGAACGGCTGTTCCCGTTCGACGCCATTCCCCGGGTCATCCAGGCCGACGAATGGGCGACGCTGGAAAAGGGCCTGAGCCAGCGCGTGCGGGCGCTGAACCTGTTTTTGAAGGACATTTACGGCCCGAAGCAGATCGTGGCCGACGGGGTCGTGCCGGAGGATTTCGTCTATCGCTCCCCGAACTACATCCCCCAGTGCGAGGGGATAACCCCCGCCGGCGGCGTATACAGCCACATCTCAGGCATCGACCTTGTGAAGGGCAAGGATGGTATCTGGTACGTGCTGGAGGATAACCTGCGCATCCCCTCCGGGGCCTCGTATCCCCTCATTGCGAGAGACCTCTGCCGCCATTGCAGCCCGGAGACGTTCCGCAGCAACCCCGTTGTGGACAACCGCGACTATGGCGAGCTTCTGCGCCGGACGATGGACAGCGTGAACACCGGGGGCATCAACGTGGTGTTCTCCCCGGGACGGTTGAAGGGCGCCTACGGTGAGCCCTCCTATCTCGCGGAAAAATGCGGGGCGGTGCTGGCGGAGGCCGGGGATATATACGTTCGGGACAGGGTGGTGTATTACCGCTCCACCAAGGGCGACCAGCGCGTCGGCGCGATGTACCGCCGCGTGTCGGATGATTTCATGGACCCGCTGGCCTTTGAGCCGACCTCCGTTATCGGCATCCCGAACGTGTTCGGGGCATACCGGGCGGGGAACGTGGCCATCCTGAACGCCTTCGGAAACGGCGTCGCCGACGACAAGGGCATCTACTACTTCGTGCCGAAAATGGTGCGGTATTATCTCGGCGAGGAGCCTATCCTCTCCAACGCCCCGACGTATCTGCCGTTCTATGAAGAGGACAGACGCTTCGTTCTGGAGCATCTCAACACGCTCGTCATTAAGGACGTCGCAGAGGCCGGCGGCTACGGCGTGCGATTCGGCGACCGCATGACGCCGGGTGAGCTGGAGGCCATGCGCCTCGCCATTCTGGACCAGCCGCGCCGGTTCATCGCGCAGGAGGTTGTGGATTTCCAGGATTTGCCAATTATGGACAACGGCGAGCGCGTGGAGCGCAAGGCGGATTTGCTGGCCTTCGTCCTCTCCGGGAAGGACGAGACGGTCGTCTGGCCCAGCGGCCTGACGCGGTTTTCCCGCGACCCGGACAGCTTTATCGTCAATTCTTCTCAAGGGGGAGGCTTTAAGGACACATGGATACTGTCACACTGAGCAAGCAAAACCGTTTATATTGGCTGGGCCGCTATTCGGAGCGGACCTATACCACGCTGCAATATATGCTGGCGGAATTTGACCAGGTATTAGACGGCGCGACGGTCGATTACCCCGCGTTCTGCCAGAAAATGGGCATCCACTGCCCGTATACGGACACGGAGGATTTCTGGCAGCACTATCTTTTCGACGCGGAGGACGTAAACTCCATCCGCTCGAGCATCGACAATATGCTTGGAAACGGCATGGTGCTGCGGGAGACCATCACGACGCCGAGCCTTTCCTATCTGCAAATGGTGCAGGACGCCATCGTCATGGCCGCGTCAAGCGCCTCTCCCCATGTGGAGCTGCAATGGGTGCTGGACGACATCATGGCCTTCCGCGGCTGCTTTGACGACGCGGTGGACGAGGAGGACGTGCGCAACACCCTCAAGGCCGGCGGCTTTGTGGAGCGGCTGAGCCTGATGCTGCGGCTGGACTGGCGCACGGAGCGGCTGAAGCGGGAGCTTTTGAAGCTCCTGAACCGGCTGTATAAGACCAATCTCCCGATAAACCATGAGGCGCTGGACGTGATTCAGAGCGCGGTCATGGAGGGCGCGGAGATTGACAAGCCGCTTCTTCTGCGCAGTGTGGAGAGTTTATTTCTTCTATGAGCCGGAGGCTTGACTTTTTCTATGATATTCTGCTGGAGTTTGACCAGCCTGTCCGGGGCCATGATTTCGTCCTGCGGTGCCTGCCCCCGAGCTTTCCGGGGCAGGAGATACTGGACGTATCCCTGGCCCTGGAGTCGTATGCCCATTTTGCCTTGCAGCGGGACGGGTTCGGAAACCTCCTGCAGCTGGGCCGCATAGAGCAGCCGCACGACCATTTCCGCTATACCGTCCGGGGCACGGCGATGACCGCGCCGGCGCTTCGCCGCCCGGAGGCTGCCCATCCCATTTTTCGCTATCCCTCCCCCTACGCCAGTCCCGCCCCGGCGATGGAGGATTTTTTGCGCGCGCTTGACCTGCCGGAGGAGCCATCTGCGCGGGCCTGGGCGCTTGTAACCGCCGTCCAGGGGCGCATGGCCTATACCCCCGGCGTCACCGGGGTGAACACCACCGCCGCCCAGGCGTTTGAGACCGGGATGGGCGTGTGCCAGGACTTTGCCCATGTGTATCTTGCGCTGGCCCGCGCAAGCGGCCTTACGGCGCGGTACGCAAACGGTCTCACCCAGGGCGAGGGCGCAAGCCATGCCTGGTGCGAGGTCTGGCTGGACGGCCTGTGGACAGGCATAGACCCCACGCGGGGCCGCTGGACGGACGACAGCTATATCCGCTTCGGCGTGGGCCGCGATTTTGGGGACTGCCCCATCGAGCGCGGGGTGTTCCTCGGCGGCGGCGGACAGCGGCAGAGCGTTTATATGAAGGTAACGCAGCAGTAATACTACCCAGATTGGGAAAAATCTGGTACAATAGAACAGCAGATTCCTGCCGCCGGATATTGAGTGCTTCCTATCCGGCGGTCACATGACGAAAGAAGAGCGCCGCCGAACCGGCGGCGGGAGGGAGTTCATTTATGGTTCAGCAGGTAGTCAGCCTTCCCCTGCCTGTGGGGGAGGAGCTGGTGATTCAGAAAAACCGCATCGGCAGCGGCGGTAAGCGTCTGTGCGTCGCCACCGGCACCCACGGGGACGAGCTGGAGGGGCAGTATGTCGCCTGGCGGCTGGCCCAGATTTTGCAGGCGCATCCGGAGCATCTCCACGGCACGGTGGACATCTACCCCGCCACCAACCCCCTGGGCATCAGCACCATGACGCGGGGCATCCCCCTCTGTGATTTGGACATGAACCGCACCTTCCCCGGCAGTGAGGGCGGCTCCATGTCGGAGTTTCTCGCGGCGCGCATCATGGCGGACATCTCCGTCGCGGACGCGGCCATCGACATCCACGCGAGCAACGTATTTCTGCGGGAGATCCCCCAGGTGCGTCTGAGCGAGGACACCGCGGAGCGGCTCCTGCCGCTGGCAAAGCATCTCAACATGAACCTCGTGTGGATATACGCGGCGGCCACCGTCCTCGAATCCACCCTGGCGTACAGCCTCAATACCTCCGGAACGCCGACCCTGGTGGTGGAAATGGGCGTCGGTATGCGCGTCACCCGCGCGTATGGGGAGCAGCTCATCCACGGCATCCTCTCCCTGATGGCGCATATGGGGATGTGGTCGGCCCCAGTGCCGCCGGTCACGCCGCCCATCGTCTCCTCGGACGGGGCCGTGTCCTTCATAAACGCCGGAAAGCCGGGCATTTTCCTGCCCACCGTCACCCACGGCGGCCCCGTCACCCAGGGGCAGAAGCTGGGCGACATCGCCGACCCTCTCACCGGCGCGGTGCTGGAGGAGGTCATAAGCCCCGCCACGGGGCTGCTGTTCACCCTGCGGGAATACCCCGTGGTGTATGAAGGCTCGCTGCTGGCCCGGATATTGGGAGGCGCGGCATGAGAGAGACTGTCTTATTTTCCGTCGATACGCCCTATCGCCAGAGCCTGCCCGTGAAGGGCTGGCGCTTCGGCAATGAAAACGAAAAAAGCCTCGCTGTCATGGGGGCCATGCGCGGCAACGAGCTTCAGCAGATGTATAGCTGCGCCCTGCTTATCCAGGCGCTTGAAAAGCTGGAGCAGGAGGGAGCGCTCGCGGAGGACTGCGGGCTTCTGGTCATCCCCTGCGCCAACCAATTTTCCATGAACGTGGGCCGCCGGTTCTGGGCCGCAGACAACACGGACATCAACCGTATGTTCCCCGGCTACGACCAGGGGGAGACCACCCAGCGCATCGCGGCGCGCATCTTCGAGGCGCTCCAGGGCTATGCCTATGGCGTGCAGATGGCGAGCTTCTATCTGCCGGGCGATTTCCTGCCCCACGTGCGTATGATGAACACCGGCTATGAGGACGCCGGCGCGGCGGTCAACTTCGGCCTGCCGTATGTCATCATCCGCACGCCCCAGCCCTATGATACCACGACGCTCAACTATAACTGGCAGGTCTGGGATACGCAGGCGTTTTCCCTCTATACCCGAGAGACCGACTGCATCGACCAAAGCTCCGCCGCGCAGGCCGTGGACGCCGTGCTGCGGTTCCTGTATAAAAAGGGCCTCTCGAAAAAGCCCGTGCCGGCCCCGGAGGCGGAGCCTGCTATCTTCTGGGAAAACCGCCTGCACACCGTCCTCTCCGCCGCCGGCGGGCTGTTCCTGCGTCATAAATTCCCCGGCGACCAGGTGACGGCGGAGGACGTCCTCGCCGATATTCTCGACCCCTGCACAGGAAAAATCCTCGAGCAGCTCCGCCCCGGCTGCGCCGGCCGTGTCTTCTTCTCCCACAAATCCCAGCTAATCTGCGGCCACGAGGTAGCCTTCCGCATCATGCCCGGTATGTGATGGGGATGGGAGATGCACTCTTATTTAGTGCTGGGCACGGTGGAGGCTTCCCCCCGCCCCCACCC
>JAJBVW010000117.1 GCA_020866945.1 Oscillospiraceae bacterium | reverse complement strand
GCTGACCACCGTAACCTTCGGTAACAACAGCGAGCTGGCATCTATCGGGGAATCCGCCTTTCGAGGCTGCTCTAAGCTGAACGCCATCGAGATACCTGCCAGCGTCACCTCCATCGGGTCATCTGCCTTTAATTGCTGCACCGTGCTGACCGCCATCAAGATTCCGGCCAGTGTCACCTCCATCGGGGCCTCTGCCTTTAATGACTGTACTGAGCTGACCGAAATCACGATTCCGAACAGCGTCACCTCCATGGGGAACTCCGCCTTTAGGGGCTGCACCAAGCTGACAACCGTCACCATTGGCAGCGGTATAACCACCATTGAAGAATACACATTCTATGGATGCGCCGTCCTGACGGCGGTGACGATTCCCGCCAATATAACAACCGTGGGACACTATGCCTTTTGGAACTGCTCCAGCCTGACGGACGTCACCATTGTGAACTGCGGCACGACCTATGAAGGCAACTCTTTCAGCAGCACCGCCAATATAACCCAGACGGCCCACGTCTGGGTCGTGAGCCAAGTAACGGCGGCCACGGAGACAACGGACGAGCAAATTCTATATACCTGCACCGAATGTAAGGGGCAAAAAACAGAGACGGTTCACACCTGGGGGACGACAGTTTACACCTGGGGCGAGGAGAACAAAACCTGCACCACCACCCACAGCTGCACCAAATGCACGGAATATGAAACGGCAGAGGCAAGTGTCACGAATGAGACGACCCTGGAACCCACCTGCACGGCACAGGGCCAGACCACCTACACCGCCGTGTTTACGGAGACGTGGGCCGCGAACCCGCCCACGCTGGTGCTGACGAATATTGACGAGACGGGCCACAGCACTGTGCTGCAAAACGCGAAGGACGCGACCTGCACGGAGGCGGGATATACCGGTGACTTGGTCTGCACCGTCTGTAACACCACCGTGGAGGCGGGGGAGACCATCCCCGCCACGGGCCACAGCTTTGGGGCATGGGAGACCATCCCCGCCACGGGCCACAGCTTTGGGGCATGGGAGACGGTGGAATCTCCCACCTGTGCCGATGATGGCAGCGAGCGGCGGGTCTGCGCCGTCTGCGGCTTCACGGAGACCCGGGGCGTTGACGCCGCCGGACACGACTGGGAGACGGAGTATACCATTGACAAGGCGGCCACCTGCACCACCGACGGCAGCCAGTCCATCCACTGCAAGAATTGTGACGTGGTGAAGGACGCCGAGGTCATCCCCGCCACGGGCCACAGCTATGAGGCTGTGTTCACCTGGTCGGAGGACGGGACATCCGCTGTGCTGGGCCTCACCTGCGCGGCCTGCGGCGACGTTCAGACGGCGGCGGCCACGGTGACATCCGAGGTCAAGACTGCCGCCACCGCCGCGGAGAACGGCGTGACGGTCTATACCGCAACAGTCACCTTTAACGGCGTGACATACACGGCCACGAAGGAGCTGGCGGACATCCCCGCCACCGGCGAGGCCACCGAGCCTCCGGCAGAGTCGGCTTCGCCCAGCGCTTCCCCCACGGCCACGGCAACGGCGAACACCGCCCCGACCACCGGGGACGGGGCCAGCCCGTTCCTCTGGGCGCTTCTGGCCGCAGTATGCGCCGCAGGACTTGGCGCGGTTCTCGCGCTGGGAAGGAAGGAAAAGGCGGAGCGCTGAACGCGCGGATTATCGTTTAATGTAGTGCTGGTTACGGGGGAAACCTCTCCACCATGCTTGCGCATGGTCCCCCTCCCCTTTCAGGGGAGGCTTCCTGCATTGCAGTCAGCTCCATTCAACAGACTGCAATGCAAACAATGCTCTTCTTTGGTGCGTACTAATTACGGGACACGCTCTCCTTGGGTGCTGGTTACGGGGGAAACCTCTCCGTCAGCGCCGGAGGCGCTGCCACCTCCCCTTTCAGGGGAGGCATCCTGCATTGAAGTCAACTCCATTCAACGAACTGCGTGGCAGACAATGCTCTCCTTTGGTGCGCACTAATTAAGAGGATAGTCTGCTTCGCAGTGCGTTATTAACTGCCAGCGCTGTATTATGGAAGCCTCCCCTGAAAGGGGAGGGGGACCGCCGCTAGGCGGTGGAGAGGTTCCCCCCGTAGCCGGCACTGACGGAGAGCTTCCCCCCGTAGCCGGCACCGACGGGGAGCGGCCTGGCCGCCGCTCCCCGGATTTTGAAAAAAATTTCCCGGGAACGGAAAAATTGTATTGACAAGTTGAGAATCCTGTTTTATAATGGCAAAGCCGCTTGAAAAGCGGGTGGCTACGTGGGAGCATAGCTCAGCTGGTTAGAGCACCTGCCTTACAAGCAGGGGGCCACAGGTTCGAGTCCTGTTGTTCCCACCATTAGGCCGAGTAGTTCAGTCGGTTAGAACGCCGGCCTGTCACGCCGGAGGTCGAGGGTTCAAGTCCCTTCTCGGTCGCCATTTGCGGGCATAGCTCATTTGGCAGAGCGCCACCTTGCCAAGGTGGAGGTAGCGAGTTCGAATCTCGTTGCCCGCTCCAATATTTTCCCAAGTGTGCCTGGGTAGCTCAGTTGGTAGAGCAGCGGACTGAAAATCCGCGTGTCGTTGGTTCGATTCCGACCCCAGGCACCACATTTTTTATGGCGCCATAGCCAAGTGGTAAGGCAGCGGACTGCAAATCCGCGATTCTCCGGTTCAAATCCGGATGGCGCCTCCATCTTTTCGGGAGGCAGCGCCTCCCGTATGCGGGCATAGCTCATTTGGCAGAGCGCCACCTTGCCAAGGTGGAGGTAGCGAGTTCGAATCTCGTTGCCCGCTCCATCGCGCCGGAACAAGCGTTCCGGCGCTTTTTTTCGTTTCCACAGTGCGGCGGCGCACATCCGGGCAGTTCGGGTGTGCGCCGCCGCTTGTTCGTTATCGGTTTTCAGCGTGGCCCCAGTCCTTGAGGCACAGGCCCAGGCAGCGGGCCTTGGGAAGCGCCGCGGCGATTTCATAAGCGGCGTCGCGGCGGGCCTGGTTTTCCGCCTTGTTCAGCAGGACGAATTTCGGCTTGTAGCACAGCTCGAGAAGCCTTGCGACGTCCTCCGGGGTGACGGCGTGCTTGCCGGTCACGCCCAGCGCCTGACAGGCAAGCTCCGGCCGGTGCACGGCGTCGGAGACGGCGCGGCCAATGCCGTCCAGCCCCGCCACGGCCACCACCGCCTGCGCCTCCGCCGGAATGACCGGTTCAAAGGCCGGGTCGGTCATTTTCAGCGGGTGCTTGCGCGCGCCGTCGGCCTCCACCAGGACGAAGTCCGCCATATCCACCAGCGCAGGCATGGAGCCGGGGATCCCTTCCAGCTTCTGCGGCCCGCTGAGCGCGCCGGCCCATGCGATGCCCCGCTTCTGCAAAAGGCTGCGGGCCTGGTCTGTTGTCCGGGCCAGCAGGCTCCCATCCACAGGGGGATACATTTTTGTGGTGGTCGTGACGACCACCCGATACCCCGCGCTGCGAATCTCCCAGGCCAGGGTGTTGATGGCCGAGGTCTTGCCGCCTGCTCCCACCAGGGCGATGACGTGCGGCACCCTTGTGCCGAATAGCACCCGGTACAGGCTTGGCGTCGCCTCCGGGTTTGCCCATATAATACTGCTCATGGCCGTACCCCCATTTTCATCAGTGCCTCCACAACGCCCCCGGCGACGGCCAGGGCCTTGTCAGAGACTGTGTGCCAATCTGTGTCCAGGCGGGGATCCACGTCCGCCATTTTAAGCCCGGCAGTCACGGGAAACCCCTCCGGCAGCATCCCCCGCACAAGGCCGGGGATGGCGGCGCATACCGATACGCCGTCTATCAGGGCGATTGGCTCGCCTTTCTCCACTTTGGAGCCAATATCGCGTAAAATGTGGAGAGCTCCCCCCACTGGGGCGTGAATGACCCGTTCTTTTCCAACTCCGCCCACCACACCGGGGATGCCAGTGTTGGGAATCGCGGCGCCGTCCCAGATGACCCGGCCCAGGGTGTGACCCCGCTTGGTTTCCACCACGGCGCGCACGTCCTGCCCAGCGGTGAAGCCGGGGCCGAGGCCTACGGTGGCCGGGGCCATGTCCAGGGAGGTTCCCAGATTTTTCTTCGCGAGAATCGCGTCCACCAGCGCCGCCGGATGCACGGATTTTAAAATCTCGCAGGCCGGGTCGATGAGAAGGGGGACAAAATCCGTCTCCTGCTCCGGCAGGGAGGAGACGAGCCTCGCGGTCACGTCCTCCACGGCGGCCTCACCGGTATAGACAGCCTGGGAGAACGCCACATTCCGCCGGATGGTCGTGGGCCGGGGGCTTTCCAGCGCCGCAACGGAAAAGCCGCAGCGCTTCAGCCGCAAAATCGTCCCCGTGGCAATATCGCCCGCGCCGCGTACAATGACCCAGTTCATAGCGCAATTTCCCTGACGGCCCGCGCCGCCTGCTCAAGCTCCTCGTCCGTGGTGGCGTATCCCGCCGAGAGGCGCACCGTTCCGCGCGGGAAGGTGCCCAGGGCCTTGTGCGCCGCCGGGGCGCATTGGAGGCCACAGCGGGTCTGAATGCCGTATTCCTCCTCCAGCCGCTGCGCGGCGAGGGCGTTATCTATATTTTGAAAATCCAGGGACAGGACGGGCAGCGCCGGTTCCCCCACGACGGCCACGCCGGGGATACTGGAAAACAGCGCTTTCATGGCCGTCGTCTGAGCCTGTGCGCGGGCCTGGATGTCTTCAAAGCGGGGCTGAATATAGTCCAGCGCCGCCCCCAGGCCCGTGATGCCCGGCAGGTTCAGCGTTCCCGGCTCGAATCTGTCCGGCAGGACGGGGGGCATATCCGCGCTGTCAGAATAGCTGCCCGTGCCGCCCAGAACCACCGGCTCCAGCGCCTCCGCCATGCGGAGGGACAGAAGCAGCAGCCCGATGCCCTGAGGCCCCATCAGGCCCTTGTGGCCCGGGAGGGCCATGGCGTCCGCGCCGGAGCCGTCGAATGCTATCGGCAGCACCCCGGCGGTCTGGGCCGCGTCTACGATGGTGAAGGCGTCGCTTCTGGGAATATCGTACACCGCGCCGGATACGTTGGAGCCGTGGGTCACGACGACGGTTCCACCGCCGCCCTCCACCGCGCCGAGACGGCGGAGAGGCCGGGTCACGGCGTTGTGGGGCGGGCCGATGAGCCGCACGCGGTCTCCGGTCTTTATAAGGCCGGACAGCGCCATATTTAGCCCCCAGGTGCAGCCGGGGGTGAAAATCACCCGCCGGGGGTCTGCCACGCCGAAGAAATCCGCCAGACGGTAGCGGATGTCCGTGACGGCCTCCGCCGTGTCATAGGCCAGCGCGTAGCCGCCGCGGGCGATATTGGGGGCGGCCCGCTCTCCAGGCAGGCGGCCATGGCCTCGCCCACGCCAGGGGCCTTGGGCCACGCGCCGGCGGCGTTATCGAGAAATATCATCGAACGTATACCCCCTCTACATCGTCCCGGGGCATATCCTCCGGCGGCGTGTCCCCATCCAGCCGGGCGCAGGTGCCGCAGGAGGAGGAGAGAAAGCGCGGCACAGGCATCAGCGTCACGGAAACGCCCCGCTGCGCCATCTTCTGCCGGAAGCGGACGGCCCCATAGTGGGACACAAAGGTCACATATACCATCCTATGCCTCAACGACCACCGGGAAGGGGCCTTGCTCCGCCGCGTAGCCGATGATGGGCCAGGGCAGCGTCTCCGCCTCCTGCCGGGGCAGTGCGAACAGCAGCCCGCCGGAGGTCTGGGGGTCGTATAGTATATCCTCCAGCCAGAGGGGCAGCGCCGGGTCAGTGCGGGCCTTGCCCTCCAGAAACTCCCGGTTCCGATAGGCCCCGGCGGGGATAAGGCCCATCCGGGCCAGCTCCGGCGCGGCGGGCTGATACGGCACGGCCTGGGACAGAATATGCACCGTGACGCCGCTGGCCTCCGCCAGCTCCCGGCAATGGCCCATCAGGCCGAAGCCGGTGATGTCCGTGCAGGCGTGGATGTGGTAGTTCTCCGCCTTCTGCTTGGCCGGGCCGTTCAGGGCGGTCATGATGGCCGTGAGGCGGGTGAAGTCCGGAGGCTCCAGAAGTCCGGCCCCATGGGCCGTCACCAATATGCCGGTGCCCAGGGGCTTTGTCAGCACAAGGGCGTCCCCCGGTTTTGCCCCGGCGTTTGTCCAGAGCTTATCCTTCTGCGCAAAGCCGGTGACGCACAGGCCGTATTTTGGGCTGGCGTCCTCGATGGAATGGCCCCCGGCCACGGTGACGCCCGCCTCCGCGGCCTTGGCGTGGCCTCCGGCCAATATGTCCCGCACCTGCTCCAGCTCCAGGCAGGTGGGAAAGCACAAAAGATGCAGGGCCAGCGCAGGCTCGCCGCCCATGGCCCAAACGTCCGAAAGGGCGTTGGCCGCCGCCACCTGGCCGAACAGGAAGGGGTCGTCGAACATCGGGGGGAAGAAGTCCACGGTCTGAATCAGCACCCGCCCGTCGCCCAAATCATAGGCGCAGGCATCGTCCGAGGTGTCGAAGCCTATAAGGAGGCTGTCCGACTGGAAATTCGGCAGCGCCCGCACCACCTGGGACAGTACGCCGGGGCCTATCTTGGCCCCGCAGCCGGAGCAGCTTGAAAATTCGGTCAGTCGGTGGCTCATTTGGAAAGCTGAAGAACCCAGACAGGCCCCTCCTCCTGCACCGTCACCTGATAGCCCGCGTGGGCGGCGAAGCGGGTGCAGTTGCCCTTGGCCGCGGCGTTGTCCACGGCGATTTCCATGGTCTCCGGCTTGTCCTTCAGCGCCTGCCGGAGCATCAGCACCGGTTCCGGGCAGGAACGGCCTATGGCGTCTATTCTCATGCTGCGTCCTCCTTTTTCCTGGCCTGACGGGTGTAGAACCAGGCGATGGCAAGCAAAACGATAAGTCCAATGATAACGGCAATACGCCCGTTCAGCGTGGAGCCGGAGGCGGAGGAGGCCAGCCCAAAGTTATGGGCGAAGGCGGCCCCCAGGGCGAAGCCGATAACGGTCATGGCCGCGTCAGAGCTGCCCTCCCCGGACAGGATAAGCTGCCGCAGGGGACAGCCGCCCGCCAGCACGGCCCCCAGGCCGGTCAGCATCATGCCGAGAAAATTCCAGAGATGGTCGGTGTGGGCGATGGGCTGGTCGGCAAAGCCCAGGCTGAACCTGCCGGTGACGATGTTTAGGAGCAGCGCGCCGAGAAACACGCCGATATAGCCCAGCAGAAGGGTATTGTCCCCAAAGAGCATCATATCCCGAATGCCCCCGGCCATGCACAGGCGGGTGCGCTGGGCGATAGCCCCCACGATGAGACCGGCCAGCAGACTGAGGAGGATAGGCGCGTGCATGGAGCCGGGGCCTTCCTCTGAAAAGGCCAGCAGGCTCGGAAAGGCCACGAGAATCACCAGCAGCGCGACCTGAATACCGGGAAAGGCCGCGCCCTCCAGCGTGCTCTGCCGCTGGGAGGGGCCGAGGGAGAAGCCCCGGTTCAAAAAGAGTACGCCCACGCCGATACCGGCCACAAAGCCGGCGAGGCCCACAAGGGCGTTTAAGTCCCCGGCGGCCAGGCGGATAATCATGCGGAAGGGACAGCCCAGGAACACCAGCGCGCCCACGACGGTGAAAAAGCCAATCACCAGCCGGATAAAGGGGCTGGAGCCGCCTCTGGGGCGGAATTCCTTAAAGCACAGGGCCATGATAAGGCTGCCCAGCACGAGGCCGATAATTTCAGGCCGGAGATACTGCACATTGGAGGAGGAATGAAGCCCCAAGGCTCCCGCGGAGTCCCGGATGAAGCAGGCAATGCAAAAGCCCATGTTGGCCGGGTTTCCAAACAGCGTGAGCGCCACCGCGATAAGGCCGATGACGATGCCGCCGCCCAGCAGGAACCATTTCTCTTTCTTCATAAAATAAGGTATGCCCCTCTCGTTCGTGTCTATACGACATTTTACATGAGCGGAATGCCTTTGTCAACGCGCAAGCGGCCTGGGGCCGCGGCGGAAGGATGCTGAATGAATAAAAAACACCGGCGCGTTCCCAGAATGGAATGTGCCGGTGTACTCCGAAATTATAAAAACGAACAAATTTATTTAGTGCGCTTCTCGATTATGCAGGGCGAGGGATTTTTTCGTCAGGTCGTGATGATTCGACGAAGGCGTACATAGGTACGTCGAGGAGAATCAGCGCGGGCTGGCGGAAAAAGACCCGCCGCAGTGCGTATTGTTGCTTTTTTTTAGAATAGTTCGCACACAAGCTCAGTATAAGCTGCCGGGTCATCCAGAGGAATACCGGCAATCAGCTGGGCCTGGGCCAGCAGAACCATGGACAGGTGGGCGGCTTTGGTCTTGTCCTCCTGCCAGGCCTTTTCCAGAGCGGCGAAGGCGGCGTGGTTGGCGTTCAGCTCCAGGACGCGGTGGGCCTTCACGTTTTCGCCCTCCGGGACGCCGGGGAGATTCTGGAAGTATTTTTCCATCTCCAGCGTTACCTCGCCCTCGGTGGTCAGGAACACGGGCTGGGACTTCAGCTTGTGGCTGAGACGGACGGTCTCCACCGTTCCGCCCAGGCTCTCCTTGACAAAGTCCAGAAGCTCCTTGTATTGCTCGCTCTTTTCCTCGGTCTCCTTCTTCTCCTCCTCGGATTCCAGACCCAGGTCGTCGGAGGTGACGTTGCAGAAGCTCTTCTCGCTGTAGGTTCCCAGCATCTGCATGACGAACTCGTCCACATTGTCCGTGAGGCACAGCATATCATAGCCGGCGGCCTTGACCGTCTCCGCCTGAGGCAGGGCGGCGGCCCGCTTGGCCGTCTCCGCGCAGGCGTAATAGATTTTTGTCTGGCCCGCCGGCAGGGCGTCTACGTATTCCTTCAGGCTCACGAGCTTGTCCTGGTTGGCGCTGTAGAACATCAGCAGATCCTGAAGCTGTTCCTTGTGCATCCCGTAATCGCCGACCACGCCGTATTTCAGCTGAGGGGCAAAGGCTTTATAGAAGGTCAGGTAATGCTCTCTGTCCTCGTCCATCAGGCGTTTCAGCTCGGCGAGAATCTTCTTTTCCAGGTTCCCGGCGATGATTTTCAGCTGCCGGTCGTGCTGCAAAGGCTCGCGGGAGATGTTCAGACTCAGGTCGGGGGAGTCGACCCCGCCCCGGACGCAGCGGAAATGCTCCGGCACCAGGTCGGCGCACTTGTCCATAATCATCACGCCGGAGGAATACAGCTGTAATCCCGGCTGATAGTCCCGCGTATAATAATCATAGGGGGCCTGGGCGGGAATGAACAGCATGGCCTTGTAGCTTGTAAGGCCCTCGGCGTTGACCCGAATGACGGCGACCGGGTCGGCGGCGTCATGGAAATGCTCTTTATAATAGGCCTTGCAGTCGTCGTCGGACACCTCGCTCTTCGGGCGCTGCCAGATGGGAACCATGGTGTTTACCACCTGATCCTCCACGATGGTCTTATACTCGCCCTTGCCGTCCTCGCCGCCTTTGTCATCCCATTCCCGGCGCTCCACCATCATGTGAATGGGCCAGCGGACATAGTCGGAATATTTCTTTACAAGCTCCTTCAGCTCCCAGCTTTCGAGATAGGTGCCGTATTCCTCCTGGTCGGTGTCCTCCTTGATGTGCATGATAACGTCCGTGCCAACGGCGTCCTTGTCGCATTCCGTGATGGTGTAGCCGTCTGCACCGGAGGACTCCCAGCGATAGGCCTGCTCCTCGCCGAACGCCTTGGTGATGACCGTGACCTTGTCGGCCACCATGAACGCGGAATAAAAGCCCACGCCGAACTGGCCGATGACGTCCATATCCGCGGCCTCCTCGCTCTCCGCGAGGGTGTCCCGGAACTGGCGGGTGCCGCTGGAGGCGATAACACCCAGGTTATGCTCCAGCTCGTCCTTCGTCATGCCGATGCCGTTGTCGGAGACGGTCAGCGTCCGGGCCTCCTTGTCCGCGTCGATGCGGATGAGGAAGTCCTCCCGGCTCAGGCCCACGGACTCGTCCGTCAGAGAGCGGTAGCACAGCTTGTCGATGGCGTCGGAGGCGTTGGAGATGATTTCCCGGAGGAAAATCTCTTTGTGGGTGTAGATGGAGTTAATCATCAGATCCAGCAGACGCTTGGATTCAGCCTTGAATTGTTTTTTTGCCATAATTAAGATAAAGCCCCTTTCCGGGTGCCGCCTCGTCCATCGGGGAGGATGAGGTTTTAGCACTCTGTTTCTTTGAGTGCTAATTTACCACTTTTAAACCCGTATGTCAAGTACCAGGGAGGCAGAATAAAAAGTTAAAAAAATGCTAATAATATTACAAGTTGATTACAAATTGGCTATATCTATTTACTTTGTCCCCAAAAGTCGATTATAATCATTTACATAAAAAGATTGACATAAAAGGCGAGGGTGAGGATGGAGAGATGAAGCGACTTACCATGTTCATATTGGCGGCGCTGACACTGCTCGGTCTGTGTGCCTGCGGCGGTCAGAGCCGGGGGGAAGCCAGCGAGGTGACCGCGCCCCCCGCCACGGCGGAGCCTGTGGCCACGGCGGCGGCGGCGGTGGCGACGGTGACGGCGTCGGTCTCCACGGAGGAGAGCGCCGCTTCCGCCATTCCCTCCAGCGTGGAGCCGCTGTATCTTCCAGAGGCGGCGGACGGCTGGCAGGACAGCTATTTGGCGTTTCTGGACGACAACTATGACATTTTTGCGGCCCTGTGGCCGGAGGGAATGACCGGCGTCGGCTTTGTAGACCTGGATTTGGACGGCACGCCGGAGATGATTGTTTTCGACCAGGGTGCTTCCGCAACACTGGGGGCGCAGCTGTTCGACTGGGTGGACGGCCAGGTGGTCTGCGTTTCCAGCACGCTGGACAGCGCCTCCGGCGCGTTCGGAGGGGAATATTTTACCACCGTCTCCGTCTGCACCAGCTATTTTGAGGCATTCCGCCTCAGCTATACCGTGGAGGACGGCTGGTGCTTCTGGGTGGACAGCGCCAACGGCACCCTGGAATCCACCTGGAATGAGATCGTCCGCTTTGACTGTGAGGACGGGGTTCTGACCCCGGTCAGCGTCTGCACCCGCTATCTTGAGAGCGATGAGGAGACCGGCCTTGTGGTCGTGGAGAGCTATACCGTCTCCGGCGAGGAGGCCCAGGCGGCGGATTATGAGGCGGCGGCCAACATCTATCTTTACGGCCAGGACGCGGGCTATGAGGCGTCAGGCGTGTTCCTGTGGAGCGACAACAGCTATGACACGACCTATGACGGCTTTCTGGCCATGGCGCGGGACGCCGTGGAGGCTTATCAGCCCATCGGGACGGGAGATATATCCGCGTCCTGATAAAAATTGGAAAACCGCTGAATCGCTCGGCGGAGTCAAAGTCGGATTGATTCAGAGGTTCCTTAAAGGTTCCGACAATATTCCCTTGGAAAGGGCGGCAAATGCCGTCCTTTTTTTTCAGTCTTTGGTCTTGTTAGGACAGAATTTTTGCTATATAATATAAACGGTGCGCTGTACGCTGTCAGCAAAAAATGACAAATGCCGGAAGGGACGGTAACGCTGTGCCTACACAATGGAAACGCTCCCCGGAGGAGCTTCACAAAACCTATGTCGCCAATACGGAGGCGTTTTACCGTGCCGCAGGCCGGGGCCTTGCGGGGGAGATGGACAAATTCTGTTCAGACTGCGCCCTGCAGCTTTTTGCCCGCAGCGCGAGCCTTGGTCAGGAGCACGTGGACGCGCTTAATGCCCTCTATTCCAAGGGGCAGCCGAAGCCGGACTGGCTCCTCTGGGCGCTCAGCACCGCCGTGGGCGAGAGCGGGGAATTTCTGCCGCCCCTGTTTTTCTGGTCGCTGACCGAGCAGGACACCCGCCAGGGAACGGACTGCTCGCGCATATTTGTGCGGATGCTGACGAACATCCTCCTTTGCCTTGCGGCGGTGGACGATGATGTCACCTATGCCGAGGCGGAATATATCACCGAATGCGGGGATAAGCTGACGGCCCTGTGCGATTCCGCCGGGGTGAAGCCGGGAAAGCCTACGCTGAAGGCTGAGAATTTCGTCACCAGCGCAGAGCGGCCCTTCATGGAGAAAAATCCCCCCGCCGCTGCCGCCGCGCCCCAGGGAGCGGAAAAGTCCGCGCCGGCGGCAAAGGAGGAGACGGAGGCCGAAAAGCCGAGCCTCGATCAGCTTCTGGCGGAGCTGGACGACCTCGTGGGGCTGGAAGCCGTCAAAAAAGACATAAAAAGCATGATGAACCTCATAAAGGTTCGCAGGCTTCGGCAGGAGGCGGGGCTGCCCGTGGCCCCCATGAGCCTGCATATGGTGTTCACGGGAAATCCTGGCACGGGCAAGACCACCGTGGCCCGCCTGGTGGGCGGGTTATACGCCGCCATCGGCGCGCTTTCCAAGGGGCAGCTCGTGGAGGTGGATCGCTCCGGCCTGGTGGCCGGATATGTGGGCCAGACGGCCATCAAAACGCAGGAGGTCATTACCTCGGCTCTGGGCGGCGTGCTCTTTATCGACGAGGCGTATTCCCTCGCCAGCGGCGGGGAGAACGACTTTGGCCGGGAGGCCATCGAGACCATTTTGAAGGCCATGGAGGATCACCGGGACGACCTTGTGATTATCGTCGCGGGGTATACAGACCTCATGGAGCGGTTTCTGTCCTCCAACCCCGGGCTGGAGAGCCGATTTAATAAATATATCGAATTCCCTGACTATAACGGCGAGCAGCTGAACGCTATTTTCCACAGTCTCTGCCGCAAAAACGGCTATGAGCTGGACGAGGAGGGCGAGGCGTTCTCCCGGGAATATTTCGATTCCCTCTACGAGGGGCGCGACGAGAATTTCGGCAATGGCCGGGATGTGCGCAACCAATTTGAAAGCATGATTCTCCGCCAGGCGAACCGCCTGGCCGCCATGGAGTCCCCCACCAAGGAGGAGCTGTCCCGGCTGACGAAGGCGGACTTTCTGCCTGACCCGGAGCCAGCGCCATAAGCGCCCAGGATGTGATGCAAAGCTATGGAAGAAAAGGAAAAAGAGGATAAGCTCCTGGGGGTATATATCCACATCCCCTTCTGCGCGTCGAAGTGTGGCTACTGCGATTTTTATTCGCTTGCCAACTGCGATGGGCGTATGAACAAATACCAGGCGGCCCTGCTCCGGCATATTGAGGAGGCAGCGGCCACCATGTCCCCTTATTATATTGACACCATTTACTTCGGCGGCGGTACCCCCAGCTATTACGGGGCCAAGAGACTTACGGAGATATTCAACGCCGTGAAGCGCTTCGGCAAGGTGCTGAAAAGCGCGGAGGTCACGGTGGAGTGCAACCCCGACAGCGTGACGCGCCATGACCTGCGGCTGCTTCGGAAGGAGGGAGTCAACCGTATATCCCTTGGAATGCAGTCGGCGAGCGACGACCTACTGAAAATCATAGGCCGCCGCCACAGCTTCGCGCAGGTGAAAAAGGCGGTGCAGATGATACGGGCCGAGGGCTTCGACAACCTGAGCCTCGACCTGATGTACGGCCTGCCGAACCAGACGAAGGCCGACTGGGCGCAGACCCTGGCCCGGGCCATCGAGCTGGAGCCGGAGCATCTGTCCTGCTATGGCCTGAAGCTGGAGGAGGGCACGCCCATGTATGACGCATACCAGGACAGCCCGGTCATCCCGACGGACGATGAGCAGGCGGATATGTATCTTTACGCGGTGGAGACGCTGGCCCACTACGGCTATCAGCAGTATGAAGTCTCAAACTTCGCCAAGCGCGGCTATGCCAGCCGCCACAACATGAAATACTGGGATATGGATGACTATCTCGGCTTCGGGCCGGGCGCCCATTCCTGCATAGGGAACACCCGTTACGGCTTCGTGCGCAGCCTGGAGGGCTACATCCGGGGCGTGGAACGGGGAGAAGACTTGGTGGAGGAATACGAGCGCCTGGAGGAGCTGGACAGAGCGGCGGAATATCTCATGCTGGGGATGCGCCGGGGCAAGGGCATCTCACAGGAGGAATACTACAAAATCTACCGCAGCGACTTCGCCCCCATCGAGGCGCTGCTGAAGGAATATGAAAAGGACGGCTGGACAAAGAGCTTCAATGGCCGGTGGTGCTTTACCCCGGCGGGGTTTCTGGTCTCAAACATCCTCATTGGCTCGCTCTGGGAGGCCCAGGCGGAGCACCGCATCAGCGGAAAGCCATGGATGGAGGAATCCATGGGCGGGGATATTGGCGAGATCATACACCCCTCGCAGGATGAATGACGGAATGACAATAACATCCACAGAAAAGGAGGCATAGCGATATGGGCAGGCATGAGAGAAAAGAATATCAGGACGACAGCCGCGAGCGGGAGCAGGACTGGGACGAGAGCCAGGACTGGGAGGAGGAGACATCCCGCCGCTGGGGCGGATCTGTCAGAATAAAGCCGGAGCGCTCCGAGCGCGGCCGGTATCAGGAGGACTACGAGCCGGACTACGACCAGGAATATGACCAGGGATACGACCAGGACGACGGCTATAAGAGCAGCTACGAGGATTGGTACGGCAGCAGCGGCGGTTCCGGCCGGATGCACTGGCTTATCCCGGTCGTCATCGTGGTGGTGCTGCTGATTGCGGTGCTGGGCGGCGGCATGGCCTGGGCCAGCAGCGCGGTCAATTCGGACGCGATTTATCCGAACATTACCGTGAACGGCATTGATGTTGGGGGGCTTACCGTAGAGGAGGCCGCGCAGGTGCTGGAGGAGGCAGGCGCGAACCCCTATCAGGGCGCATCTGTCACCGTGAACTTCTCCACCGGCGACACCCTGACCGTGACGGCGGAGGAGCTGGGCCTAGACGGGGGCGCGGAGGCGCCGGCGGAAATGGCCTATGCCTATGGCCGAGACAGCGGCCTTTTGAGCAATTTCCAGACCTACCTCTCCTGCAGGAGCAGCGGCGTGAACCTGACCTGGAGCGCGAATACCTCCCTGGATGAGGACGCTTTGGCCTCACTGGTGGCCCAGGCCGCCCAGGTCGTGAATACGCAGCTTCTGGAGACGGAATACACCATCGGCACGGACACCGTTACCATCGTCAAGGGCGGCGGCGCTGTTACGGTGGATGAGGAGGCTGTCTGCGCCGCCATCAAGGAGGCGTTTGTCAGCCAGAACTATGACGACATCGACTACACGCCAGAGGCCAGCGGTGACGGCAGCGACGAGGACGTGGACACGCTTCTTCAGACCATCTATGACGCCGTCTATGTAGAGGCTGTGAACGCGGAATATGATTCCGAGACCGGCGGGGTCACGGAGAGCGTCACCGGCGTCAGCTTTGACATCGACGCTGCCAAGGCGCTGTATGAGGCGGCGGAGACCGGCGAGACGGTGGTCATCGCCCTCATCTATACCGAGCCGGAGATTACCAGCGCCCTGTTGGAGGAGAACCTTTTCGCGGATTTGCTGTCGGAAAAGAGCACCAGCCTTTCCGGCTCCACCTCCGCGCGTATCACGAATATCACCCTGGCGGCAGAGGCCATGAACGGCACCGTCCTGAACCCTGGCGAGGAGTTCAGTTATAACGACTGCCTTGGGGAGCGCACCTCCGCCAAGGGCTATCAGCTGGCGGGCGCGTATGAAAACGGCCAGCACGTCAACTCCATCGGCGGCGGCATCTGCCAGGGCAGCTCCACGCTGTATTACTGCGCGCTGTATGCAAACCTGGAAATCACGCTCCGCTCCTGCCATTACTTCACGGTGTCCTATCTTCCCCGGGGCCTGGACGCCACGGTCAGTTGGGGCGGCCCGGATTTCAAGTTTGTCAACAACCGCAATTATCCCATCCAGATAAAGGCGTGGGTCTCCGGCGGCTATCTGACCGTTCAGCTCTGGGGCACGGACGAGGACGGCAGCTATGTGGAGATTTCCTCGAGCACCTGGGAGGACGACACCTGCTATTATGCCCAGACCTACCGGGCCGTATATGACGCGAACGGCAACCAGATAAGCTATGAGGAGGAGGCCTACAGCAAATACTACAAGGAATCCGCCGCAGCCACGGCCACGCCCGCGCCTACGGCCACAGCAGAGCCTACCGCTTCGCCGCCGGACACATCGGAGACGGAGGAGCCTGCGGCGACAGATACGCCCGCCACGGAGACGCCTACGGAAACCGAAACGCCTACGGAGACGGAAACCCCCGCCGCAACGGATACGTCCACTGGCGACGGCACCGGCACGGATGAGGACGACGGTACCGACGGCACCGACACAAGCACCGATACGGGTACGGACACGAGTACCGATACGACTGATACCAGCACCGACACAACCACTGACACGGAGCTGACCGCCGTGGCGTAAGCCGCGGCGGGAGCGCCGGAAGCGAGAAGAATCAACAGGCATGGAGGGAACTATGAGCAAGGGGAAATTCTATATCACAACGCCAATCTATTATCCGGCTGACAAGCTGCACATAGGCCACACCTATTGTACTGTGGCCACGGACGTGATTGCCCGGTATAAGCGCCTGTGCGGCTATGACGTGATGTTTCTGACCGGCACGGACGAGCACGGCCAGAAGATTGAGACAAAGGCGAAAGAGGCCGGCGTCACGCCCAAGGAATTTGTGGATAATATCGTCACCGGCCCGGACGGAAAGAGCGGCATTCTGGGTCTGTGGAAGCACATGAACATTTCAAACGACCGCTTTATCCGCACCACGGACGACTACCATGTGGAGGCCATCCAGAAGATATTCCGCAAGATGTACGACAACGGGGACATCTACAAGGGTAAGTATGAGGGGATGTACTGCACGCCGTGCGAGAGCTTCTGGACGGAAAGTCAGCTCGTGGACGGCAAATGCCCCGACTGCGGCCGGGAGGTGCATCACGCTGAGGAGGAGGCGTATTTCTTCCGGCTGTCCAAGTATGAAAAGCCCGTGCGGGAGCTGCTGGAGTCCAGGACGTTCCTGGAGCCTGCCAGCCGCGTCAACGAGATGATACACAACTTCATCGAGCCGGGCCTGGAGGATTTGTGCGTGTCCCGCACGAGCTTCACCTGGGGCATCCCCGTGGATTTCGACCCCGGTCATGTGGTCTATGTGTGGGTAGATGCGCTGTTTAACTATCTGACGGCCCTGGGCTACATGAACGACAAATACGACCAGGTAGAGGAATACTGGCCCGCCGTGCATATCGTGGGCAAGGAGATTGTCCGCTTCCACTCTATCATCTGGCCCGCTATGCTGATGAGCGTGGGGATGCCCCTGCCGAAAAAGGTCTATGGCCACGGTTGGCTGCTGTTCGGCGGCGGCAAGATGTCCAAGTCCAAAGGAAACGTCGTTGACCCCTATCTGCTGGCGGAGCGGTACGGCGTGGACGCGCTGCGATTCTTCCTCCTGCGGGAGTTCCCCTTTGGCTCCGACGGCAACTTCACCAATGAGGCCCTCATAAACCGCATCAACGCCGACCTTGCGAATGACCTGGGGAACCTGGTGTCCCGGACGGTTGCCATGTGCGAGAAATATTTCCCGGACGGACAGCTCATCGCGGGCCGGGAGGCCGGGCCGGAGGACGCGCCCCTACTCCAGGCCGTTATGGAGCTGCGGGACATCTATGAAAAGGACATGGAGGCCTTCGCCACCCAGCAGGCGCTGGTGGACATCTTCAAGGTCATATCCCGGGCCAATAAATACATCGACGAGACGATGCCCTGGGTGCTCGCCAAGGACGAGAGCCGCCGGGAGCGCCTGGCAACGGTCATGTATAACCTGCTGGAGACCATCCGGGTGGCTGTGTCCCTGCTGGCCCCGTTCATCCCGGAGAGCAGCGAAAAGATTTTTGCCCAGATCGGCGCGTCCGCCGAGGACGTGACCTGGGACAACGCCGCCCAGTTCGGCGTCCTGCCCGCGCAGGTGCAGGTGCACAAGGGGCCGGTGCTGTGCCCGCGCATCGACATGGAAAAGGAGCTGAAAGCATTGGAAGAGCTTGAAAAGCA
>JAJBVW010000097.1 GCA_020866945.1 Oscillospiraceae bacterium | reverse complement strand
ACTTTGCTGGCGCCACCGCAACACCCGGAGGTCCGCGCGCGCGGGAGCCGGACGGGGTGCTGTTCGTATCCTAGCGCTGAGGCAAGACGCATGAGGATGTGGCCCGGATACGGGACATGGGCGCGGACGCCGTCCTGGTGGGGGAAGCCCTGATGCGGGCGGCAGACAAGAGGGAGACTCTGGCCAACCTGCGGGGAAAGCTATGAGCCGGACAAGGATAAAGCTGTGTGGTCTCTCCCGCCCCTGCGATATAGAGACGGCGAACCGCTTACAGCCGGACTTCATCGGCTTCGTCTTCGCCCCCAAGAGCAGACGCTATGTCGCCCCGGAGCAGGCGGCGGCCCTGAAGGCCATGCTGGCCCCCTCCATTCAGGCAGTGGGCGTGTTCGTCCGGGAGGAGCCGGAGCACATCGCGGCGCTTCTCCGCCAGGGCGTGATTGACATAGCCCAGCTCCACGGGGGCGAGAGCGAGGACTATGTGGCCCGGCTCAGGGCACTTACCGACCGGCCCATCATCAAAGCATTCCGCATAGAGGGGCCGAAGGATATTCAGGCGGCCCAGGCCAGCGGGGCGGATTATGTCCTGCTGGATAACGGGGCCGGCGGCACCGGCACAGTCTTCGACTGGGGCCTTGTGAAGACCATTGACCGGCCCTATTTTTTGGCCGGGGGCCTGGACGGAAAGAATGTGAGATCCGCCGTGGAGACCCTCCGGCCCTACGCCGTGGACGTCAGCTCCGGTATCGAGACAGAGGGCCGGAAGGACACGGCAAAAATGGAACGGTTCGTCGCCCAGGTGCGGGCGGCGGACAGAGAGGAGACAACCCAATGACCAACGCAAACGGGCGCTTCGGCATCCACGGGGGCCAGTATATTCCGGAAACCCTGATGAACGCCGTCATCGAGCTGGAGCAGGCCTATAACCATTATAAAAACGACCCGGATTTTAACCGGGAGCTGAACACCCTGTTCACAGAGTACGCGGGCAGACCCTCCCGGCTGTATTACGCGGGAAAGCTCACAAAAAAGCTGGGCGGGGCCAAGATATACCTCAAGCGGGAGGATTTGAACCACACCGGGGCGCATAAGATAAACAACGTCCTGGGCCAGGCCCTCCTCGCGAAAAAAATGGGCAAGACACGGCTGATCGCGGAGACCGGGGCCGGCCAGCACGGGGTGGCCACCGCTACTGCCGCCGCGCTCATGGACATGGAGTGCGTGGTGTTCATGGGCGGGGAGGACACCAAGCGTCAGGCGCTGAACGTATACAAAATGCGCTTGCTGGGAGCGGAGGTGGTGCCTGTCACCACCGGCACCGCCACCCTGAAGGACGCCGTATCCCAGGCCATGCGGGAATGGACGAGCCGCATCGCGGACACGCACTACTGCCTTGGCTCCGTCATGGGGCCGCACCCCTTCCCCACCATCGTCCGGGACTTCCAGGCAGTCATATCCAAGGAGATAAAGGAGCAAATGCTGGAAAAGGAGGGCCGTCTGCCGGATGTGGTCATGGCCTGCGTGGGGGGCGGCTCCAACGCCATCGGCACGTTTTACCACTTCATAGACGAACCCTCCGTCCGGCTCATCGGCTGCGAGGCCGCGGGCCGGGGCATCGACACCTTCGAGACCGCCGCCACCATCGCGACGGGAAAGCTCGGCATCTTCCACGGCATGAAGTCCTATTTCTGCCAGGATGAGTACGGCCAAATCGCTCCCGTGTATTCCATCTCCGCCGGGCTTGACTACCCCGGCGTAGGGCCGGAGCACGCCTGGCTCCACGATATTGGCCGGGCGGAATACGTCCCCGTGACGGACGAGGAGGCGGTCTGCGCCTTTGAAAACCTCTCCCGCACGGAGGGCATCATCCCCGCCATCGAATCGGCCCACGCCGTCGCCTATGCGGAAAAGCTGGCCCCCACCCTGGACAAGGATAAAATCATCGTCATCACGCTCTCCGGCCGGGGAGACAAGGACTGCGCCGCCATCGCCCGCTACAGAGGGGAGGACATCCATGAGTAACATTCAAAACGCCTTTGCGAAGGGCAAAGCCTTCATCCCCTTCCTCACCTGCGGCGACCCGGATCTGGAGACCACCGCCGCCCTGGTGCGGGCCATGGCCAAAGAGGGGGCCGCGCTTATCGAGCTGGGCATCCCCTTTTCCGACCCCACGGTGGAGGGGCCGGTGATTCAGGCCGCAAATCTCCGCGCCCTGTCCGGCGGTGTCACCACGGACAAGATTTTCGACCTCGTCCGTGACCTGCGGCGGGACGTGACCGTCCCCATGGTGTTCATGACCTACGCGAACGTGGTCTATTCCTATGGCCCGGAGCGGTTCGCAAACGCCTGCGCGGAGATTGGCATGGACGGCGTTATCCTGCCGGACGTCCCCTTTGAGGAAAAGGAGGAGTTCGCCGTCCCCTGCCGGGCCGCGGGCATCGACCTGGTTTCTCTGGTGGCTCCCACCTCCGCGAACCGCATCGCGGACATCGCCTCCCAGGCGGAGGGATTTCTGTACGTGGTGTCAAGCCTCGGCGTCACCGGCGTCCGCAGCGAGATAAAAACCGACGTGAAGGAGATCGCGGCGCTGGCAAAGGCCGCTGCCAATGTCCCCTGCGCCATCGGCTTCGGCATCTCCACCCCGGAGCAGGCCCGCACCATGGCCGAATGCGCCGACGGCGTCATCGTCGGCTCCGCTATCGTGAAAATCATCGCCCAGTATGGCCGGGACGCTGTCCCCTACGTGGCAGACTACGTCCGCTCCTTGAAGGACGCCATACGCTGAATATCATCCCGCCCGCCGCAGAGGCTTCTTCCTCTGCGGCGGTATTTTTATGACTTTACAACCGGCGAAAGCAATGGTATATTTGTGCCATGAGAAACAAAACAGGAGGATTTATCATGGATAAGATAACGGACGCTGTTCTCTATGTCGGCGTGGATGACCCGACACTGGATTTGTTCGAGAGTCAATATGTCACCCCGGAAGGGATGTGCTATAACTCCTATGTCATACTGGACGAAAAAATCGCCATTCTGGACGCGGTGGACAGCCGCTGCGTTTCCGAGTGGCTGGATAACGTGGCCCGGACACTGGATGGCCGCCAGCCGGACTACCTGGTGCTGCATCACATGGAGCCTGACCACGCCGGGGGCGTGCAGGCCCTGATAGAGCGCTACCCCAATCTGAAGCTGGTGGGCAACAAAAAGACCTTTCAGTTCCTGGCCCAGTTCTACAGTCCCGCGCTGGCGGAGGGCCGAACCGTCACCGTGGCCGAAGGCTCCGTTTTGGAGCTGGGGGCGCACACCCTGCAATTCTTCCTGGCGCCCATGGTGCATTGGCCGGAGGTCATGGTCTCCTTTGAGGAGAAGGAGGGCCTGCTGTTTTCCGCCGACGCCTTTGGAAAATTCGGCGTCCGGGACGCCGACCCGGACGACTGGGCCTGCGAGGCGCGGAGATATTATGTAAACATCGTCGGCAAATACGGCGGGCCGGTGCAGGCGCTGCTGAAAAAGCTGGACAGCCTGACCGTCCAGGCCATCTGCCCCCTCCACGGGCCGGTACTGACGGAAAATCTTGCCTATTACCAGGAAAAATACGACATCTGGAGCAGCTACCAGCCGGAGGACAAGGGCGTGGTGATTGCCTATGCCTCCATCCATGGGAACACCGCCGCCGCGGCCAAGCGCCTGGGGGCCATGCTGGAGGAAAAGGGCGCGGAGAGCGTCACCTATTTCGACCTTTCCCGGTGCGACATGGCGGAGGCCGTG
>JAJBVW010000061.1 GCA_020866945.1 Oscillospiraceae bacterium | reverse complement strand
TAATATTATTATAGCATGAGGGGATGAATATTTACAAGGGACAACAAAGAGTGGCAGAACCCATCTGAGCCGGAAGAAAAATCGTCCTCTCAGAGAGGATGACATATATAGCTCTAACTACTTTTTTAGTCCCTTGAAAATGCACTTCAAATCACGTTTTCCTGTGGCATAGAACGCAAATCTATGATAAAATAACATAAAAACAATTTACTGTCAGTATATGACCACAAGGGAGGGAAACCAATGAGCCAGGTGAAATCCAAGCAGCGGGTGGCGGAGCATGGAGAGGTGTTTACTGCCGAACGTGAGGTCAACGCCATGCTGGATTTGGTGAAGCAGGAGACGGAGCGGATTGACTCCCGGTTCCTGGAGCCTGCCTGCGGGGATGGAAACTTCCTGGCGGAGATATTGCGGCGGAAGCTGGCGGTGGTCAGGGCGAAATACAAAAAAAGCCCGCCGGACTATGAGCAGAACGCCGTCCTGGCCGTGACCAGCATCTATGGCGTGGACATTTTACAGGACAATGTGGAGGCCTGCCGGGAGCGGCTTTTTCAGATATGGGACAAGGAATACACCGTCCACTGCGGGCGGGAGGCAAACGACGACTGCCGCCGGGCTGTCCGCTATATCCTGGAGCGGAACATCCTCTGCGGCAATGCCCTGACGCTGGTGCAGGTGGACGCCGCTGGGGCGGATACGAAGGAGCCGATCATCTTTTCCGAGTGGTCTTTCGTCACCGGGCCGCTCATTAAGCGCAGCGACTACCGGCTGGACCGTGCTTCTGAAGGAAAACCCGGACGAGAACCAGTATCATATGCAGGAATCCATGTTCGATGAGGTGCCGGAGAAATGGGACAATTGGGTCATCGACCCGGTGACGAAGGAGTGGCTGCCGAAGCCGGTGTGGGAGTTTCCCCCGATAGATTACAGGAGGGTGCAGGAGCATGGATAACGATTTTTACACCAGCGTCTATAACCCGGACGTTCTGAGCTGTATCGCCAACCTCTCCAACGACGAGGTATTCACTCCGCCGGAGGTGGCGAACCGTATGCTGGATATGCTGCCCCAGGGGCTTTTTGAAAGTGCAGATACAAAATTTTTAGACCCGGCCACAAAGTCCGGGGTGTTCCTGCGGGAGATCGCCAAGCGGCTGATCGTGGGCCTGGAGCAGGTCATCCCGGATTTGCAGGAGCGGGTCGATCATATCCTCCATGAGCAGATATACGGCATCGCCATCATAGAGCTGACGAGCCTCCTCTCCCGCCGGAGCCTGTATTGCAGCAAGTACCCCAACGGGAAATATTCTGTCTCCCACTTTGACAGCCCGGAGGGGAACATCCGCTATAAGCAGACCCGTCACAGGTGGCAGGATGGCAAGTGCGTGTTTTGCGGCGCACCTCAAAACCAGTATGACAGGGACGATACCCTGGAGACCTATGCCTATGAACTGATACATACCACCAGGCCAGAGGAGATTTTCAAGATGAAGTCTTGTAGAATTCCATATAACAGTCTCTGCGTGGTGTGAATGATGTCCTCCAGCGGTTCCTGTTTTCCCCCAGCGTACCAGGATGTAAACACGCCAATCAACCCCGACATCGCAAATGTGACAGCAGTGTTCATCTGTGGAGTAAATTCATCCAGCTGAAACACAAATAATATTTGCGGCTTCACCATCTCTATAAACTTCACGGCAAAATTTGGGTCTCCGTTAGCACCAAGTAAAAGAACCAGCGTATCCCCGTCAGATTGCATGAGATCAAGACCAGTTGTAAAAATTTGGCCCAGTTTGTCCCTCGTAATTTCTCCGCAAATAGAGTGGACACATGTATTTAAATCAGCGAGCAATGTGCTTTCTACATCATCCAAAAGGGCGCGAATATCAGGGTAATATTCGTAAAAAGTCGAGCGATTGATGTTTGCTATTTGTGTAATGGCGGCAACAGAAATTTTCGACAAGCCTTTTTCTGCAAGCAGACGGATAAACGCCTTTCGTATTTGCTCTCTGGTGCGTTGCTTTGTTCTCGATTCAGGCATGATACTTCTCAACTCCCCAAAAAAATCCAACACTCCTAAAAATACTGATGGTTGCTTTCCGGTTAAGAGCCTCCTATAATAAAATACAACAGTGTGATGGATTTTTCAAGAGCTAAGATAAGGAAAGGTTGTTTAGAAGCTTATGAACATTCAAGTCATATATCATTCGCAGAGTGGAAACACAAAAAAGGTAGCTGAGGCAATAGCTCAGGAATTAAAAGTAACGGCAATACCCATTGAACAAGCGAAGGATATTCGCCGAAAACCGATTGATTTGCTGCTGATCGGGGACGGAATGTACTTCGGTGGAATGTCCGGCCAGATGAAACAGTTTATTGATACGCTGGAGCCACAGAAAATCAAAACGGCTGCGGTGTTCTCCACATCGGGCGGTTCCTGGCCGATGGGACCCGCCGGACTGCAGAAACGGCTGGCGGAGAGGAATATCGTTGTTCTGGAGCAGTCGTTCAAATGTCACGGGAGTGCATTTGGAGTAGCCTTTCCATCCCACCCCAATGAGGCGGATTTGGCCAACGCCAGAAAGTTTGCCAGGTCAGTGGCAGAGAGCATGAAAGAAGGGTGATTATGGAGACATTTATGAGAAAATACAGCTTTTGGCTGACTTCGTTACTGGGTGTTGTTGCGTTGTGCGTCCTGGTTGTCGGCTGGAATCAGATCGATATGCTACACAAACTGCCCATCATGTACATTGTGGCCCTTGCCCTGCATGAGACGGAGGAGTTGAAGCTGCCGGGGGGATTTATTGAGATGGTCACAGATATGACCGGATTGCAATTAAAGAATCTCGGCATGGCGAAATTCGGCCTCCTGATGTTTACGCTCTATGCGACGGTTCTTCCGACGTTTCTCGCCGGATGGGTCTGGCCGGTCATGTCCACGCTGTTCATCGGCATTGTAGAAATCATAATGCACTTGGCCGCCGCCCGCATCAACAAGAAAAGATTTTACTCGCCGGGCCTGATTACTGCCGTCCTTGTGCAGTTTCCTGTGGCAGTCTACGGCTACTACTACCTCTACTCCAACGATCTGGTCAAAGGCATCTATTGGTTGTGGACGATCCTGCTGCTGATCGTTCCGCTGCTACTGATTCAGCGGGCTATCGTTGTGTCAAGCGGACTGAGTTATAGGGAATTTGTGAATGATGCCCGAAAAGCATTGTTCTCGAAGCAAAAATAAGTGCTGGTCTAAAACACAGCCAGCAAAAAACAGAATGTGACCTACCATGAAAGTTCAACTCGTAGCAAATTTATCAGCCAAGCTTTGTGAGTATATTCAGAAGAAGCAGATCACAAAGGAAGACCTGATGAGCGATTATTCCTTGCAGTGGCTTGTTACGACCCCACTCTACAATATCGGCGAACACGCCTATGCCTTATCCATGGAATACAAGGAAGAACACAGCGACATCCCCTGGTCGATGATTTCCGGGTTGCGGCACCGTCTGGTGCATGATTATGACGGAACGAACTGGAATATCATTGCAGATGTCGTGTTTGAAGAATTGCCTCAGCTCATAGAGCAGCTAAAGAGTATTACATGAGCTATCATTGGTAGTCTTCTATCATTCTAAATTAATTACAACAAATTAAATGTTAATATACAATAAAAATGTTACAATCATTACCGAAGATTTTGGCGTGGCCGGAACGAGAGTTTGCCGAAAGTTGAAAGTACACGTCAAACTAATATGATACATCCTGCGTGACAAAAAGTTTCCCTTATTTTTTCCCTTATGGAGT
>JAJBVW010000060.1:15042-18161 GCA_020866945.1 Oscillospiraceae bacterium | reverse complement strand
GTAATGATATGATATAATTATAAATACATGGGAGGCATACCCATCTTAAGTATTATTTATGGTTGTCACATTATTACGTGGCAACTGCCCTAGAGCGATTTTCCGAATCTAAGATCGCTTTCGGTGTTTATGGGGCAACTAGATTCGAACACCATTGACCCTAGTGAAGCGCCGAATACGAGATAAGAGAGCTAGTTCGGTGCAAGCGCAACCGACTTCAGTCGATATGGGCCACAATAGCTCCGCTGGATTGGAGGCTGGAATGCACCAGCTAGGCCACCAATAGCACCAGTCATTTAGTTTTAAGCTTGGCCAGCACCGACAAGGGGGTATTATACCCTTTGGTCGGATACCGTACATAAGCGTGATCAACGTCGTTATGGCGTGGGTCACGCTTTTTTCATTAATAATAAGCGAAATCCTTCAAAGAAGGAAAGTTCTAACCCCCTGGACATAGCTGTGCATATGGGGACAAACAACAGGGACGTTTTTACCGTCTATAGTCATAAAAACAATAACTAGGCCTTCAGCATCAACCTCATGCTGACTGACCTCTGACTTTTCCCCCAGCAAAACCGCACAGCGATTCGCTTAAGCATTGTCCGAAGGCAATGCACCGTCCAGTTCAGGAGGTTAGAAATGGACGAAAAAATCGACCTCTCCACCCGCGGTATTGCTGACAGGCTACGAGAGGTACGTCGAATGAAAAAAATAACCCAAAGCGGGTTAGCAGCCGATGTCGAAGATATGTTTGGTGTTGCTGTCAGTCGAGCCTCAATCTCTGCATATGAGAACGGCACCAAAGCAATTTCCGCACTTACTCTTGGTCGTCTGGCCCTGGCAATGGATGCTGATTTGCAGTACATTATGTATGGTATAAAAAGGAGTGGATTTAAGGAGTGGATTTGAAATTCCCGATAGCTCTGACGATGAGACACAGGACGGCCCTACAATGGCAGTAATTCGGGATGATATTGAAGCTCTTGCCGCAGACTTTTACGCCTATTGTAACCACCAGACTTCCAAGACGTCTTCAGCGCAGACCAATATCCGGCCATCTGAGCATGGGCAAGCTGTCTGTTGGACTAAGTAGACGGAAGATCATCCTCATCAGTGATACTTTCAAATTTAGAGATTATATGATAGGTCTCTAATATTTGCATTTTTAGAGTGACGCCACAAGCGTCACTCTTTTTTATTTTTTAGGCCAAAAGCTACCCACGGTAGCAAAATGCTACTAAGAGTAACAAGAAAAAATGCCCAAAATGCTAGAATAATAGCGTAAGCCTCAGCCGAGACTGGCGCCGGTCGGAGCCGAGGTCGTAACCCAAAGCAGGACCCTGCGCACTATATAGCATTCTGTCTTTCAATTAAAAGGAGGTACGAAAATGATTGATCCGAGACGTGTGCCGCTGACGCGCCAGGCATTCTTGAGCCTTATGATTCTGGTATCCATCTCCAACGATATGCCTATGTCAACGGTCAAAAGACCGATAAGGTAACGGCTGTGCGTGCAGAAGTGGTACTGCCTGGTTATGGCTATGATCGTCTGGTGGTGAAGCTGCCGCTGGGAACCGAAGTAGACGAGTCCCTGATCGGACAGGCCGTAGATTTCGCTGATTTTTCAGCCCGTGTCTATGTCCTCGATGGTCGGGTTGGCTATTCCGCGACGGCCACGGCTGTCACCGCAGCCAAGACCTGATTGGGGCGGTCAGGGTGCTGGGAGGGGCCTCAAGCCCAGCCCGGTACCCAGGCTGTCCCGCCCTGGGAGGCAAAGCCTCCCAGGGGAACCCCCGTATCCTAATAGGGGGGTAGTCATTACAAAATCGTCATTTTAAGGAACAAGCATTAACAGCATGAACAATCTATCCTGTTGTGTGGATGCCATTACATGCTCAATTCACGGCATATCACTAGACTCTTATATCCGCCAGGTGCTGCACCAGGATCCTTCCGTATTCAATATCGAGAATTATGGAAGATATGGCTATCACAGCTGTGCCAGATATGCCGACATTAAGATCTATTTCAACGGACGCCCGAAGATGGGCTTGTGTCTCGACCTTCGAAGCACAGGCTGCACGGATTTGGTGAAACTCACCCAAAACGAATCCATCTTCTACGATGTTTTTGCCAGCCGTGTCCCGGAACGCACAAACCTGACACGTATCGATATAGCTGCTGATGACCACTGCGGTCTGCTGGACATGGGCCTCATGGATGCCAAAGTCGCAAAAAACGAGGTACGCACCAGGCTGCAAACAAGATCGCACATAAAGAGCCTGGACTGTTCGGGCGGCCATACCATTTATATTGGTTCAACCAAGAGTAATTACCTGATTCGCATATATGATAAAGCTGCACAGACGCATACATCGTCACACTGGGTAAGGGTAGAGCTGGTCATGAGACACGAGGCCGCAAAAAGCTTCCAGGATCATGTATTAGAAACAACTTTGCCTACAAGTAATGATCGGAATGCTCAAATAGCCTTGCTTGGTGTGCGGGTTATAAAGGATAAATTAGATTTCATCGAGGTGACCGACTCAAACATAAGCCGTTGTCCTGTTAGTTTCTGGTGGGACGAGTTTTTGAATAGAGTTGAACCCCTCCATCTTGCAGGTATGACGAAAGAGCCTGCGACATTGAAGAAAATTAGGACATGGCTGGAAAAGCAGACTTCGGGATCCCTGGCTCTTACGACATGCCTGCTCGGCCCTGAGTGGCTGGACAAGCTGGTATGCGATGGAACCTATCGTATCAAAAACGAAATCGCATTGCCTCTGGTGCAGGAGATAGAGGCCAGCGGACTGCCAATAGCTGTGGATCCATTTGCTGACGATCTGCCGGACAAGCTGAGAGAAACCATCGCCCAATATTACCATGACCTCGGAAAGGACGTGTAAACATGACACATACAGATCGTAACAACATCGAGCGCCGTACCCGCCTGACCACATTTGTCTGGCGGCTCCGGGCCGGATTGGCTGCCCTAATCCGTTGTCCGGCAAAGGCCGCAGGCATGGTAGCCTATCTGCTGGCGGCTATCCTGATCTATATCTACCGCGTGCAGGTGTTTAACCTGGATCGAAACGAAGTACTCCTGGCCATGATTACGG
>JAJBVW010000060.1:13522-15032 GCA_020866945.1 Oscillospiraceae bacterium | reverse complement strand
CCATGATTCCGGATCTGCCAGGCCGTGCCCTCATCATCGGGGGCGTTGGCGGCATGGTCGCGCTGTTGGTGCTGCTTGGTTCGCCGAGAGAGGCTCGCAAGACACGAGAGGGTCTCCAACAGGCCGGACTCGTGAACCACGCCGGAGAAGCACCCATCCTTTTATCCAGAAGGCCGGATAAGGCGAATCCACGACTAACGGTCTGGGAGTTTGGTCCCCTTGGCATCCCACTGGACAGGTGGAACGACCAACAAGCGGCCATCGAAACTGCACTAGGTATTCTCATTAGTAAAATCACCTGGGGTAAGGGTCGCCACAGTATCTGCGTCCATGCCGTTCCGGCAGAGCAGGATCTCCCCGATTTCGTCGCATGGGATGACTCGTACCTTTCGCCCCGTAACTCTGAGCTTGTTCTGGGAGTAGGCCTTTTAGGGCCTGTGGCTGTGGACATCTCAACAGTGCCGCATATCCTGCTGGGCGGTTCCACCGGCTCAGGGAAAAGCGTGTTGCTGAAGACTTTGCTGATGCAGGCTATCAAAAAGGGCGCGGATGTCTATATCGCTGATCTTAAGGGTGGGGTGGATTTTCCCCAGGTCTGGCACGAAAAATGTACGCTTGTCTTTGAGGAGGAGCCTCTGCTGGAGATTTTGGAAAATCTCGTGGGCGAACTAGAACGGCGTAAACGCCTGCTTAGTCTGGCAGATTGCCCTAACATCGACGTGTATAACAAGCGCTGCTCGCAGGATTTGCGTAGGATTATCATTGCCTGTGATGAGATCGCGGAGGTTCTGGATAGGTCGGGTCGAAGCAAGGATCAGAAACTACTCATTGAGAAAATCGAGAGCCGCCTGTCCACTATTGCCCGTCAGGGCCGGGCCTTTGGTCTCCACCTCATCCTGGCCACGCAGCGCCCGGATGCCAACATCCTTCCCGGCCAGGTAAAAAACAACATGGATACCAGGGCCTGCGGACGGGCAGACAACGTTTTAAGCCAGATTATTCTGGATAACACGGACGCCGCCGATGTGATCCCCAAGGATGCCAGAGGACGGTTTTTGCTCAATGATGGCACATTGTTTCAAACTTTCTGGTTTGATGACAATGATTTCTAAGGAGGGGATTTCATGGCACAGAAGAAGCCAAACGATTACGGCACTGGTATCCCTTACCACGAAGTAGAAGCTCTGGCCCGCATCCTGCTCCCGGAGATTCAGGCGTTTTATGCGTCGGAAGAAGGACAGCGTGAGTTTGCCGAATGGAAAGCACAGGCAGCAGAGGCAGCAGAAGACACCTAATTGAATCTTATACGCACAGCGGTCAGCAATTCTTCGTTGCTGACCGCTTCACTTTCGCCGCAAGCGCTTGGATATTATGAAAGTACACTTTCAATGGAAATAAAAAAACCGAACCCATTACCAACTTGGATAATGTAGTTCGGATTATCATGGAATGGTGACCCGGACGGGATTCGAACCCATGTTACCGCCGTGAAAGGGCGGTGTCTTAACCA
>JAJBVW010000060.1:4249-13512 GCA_020866945.1 Oscillospiraceae bacterium | reverse complement strand
ATTCGAACCGGTGACACCGCGGGTATGAACCGCGTGCTCTAGCCAACTGAGCTACGCCGCCACAACAAGGGGTATAATACCACAAACAAGCTTCTCTGTCAAGTGATTCTTTTCAAAAAAATATCTTTTTTATGATACTTTTCCCAAGAATGAGCAATGGGAGACAGCCTGTATTTCAAGTGTCTCCCCTGCTTATTACGCTTCGGTCTCAAGGCCCATATCCACCAGCAGGCGCTGGACGAATTTATTCACTGCCACGGAATTTTGCTCCTTCCGCAGCCAGGATACGCCCAGCCGCCGGTAATAGGGCGGGTCGGAGGGCCAGGTATAGAGTTTATATGGCGTGCGCTGGAGTACCAGCTCCGGCAACAGACTGACGCCAAGGCCGCTCTCTACCATAGACATGACGGTGTAATCGTCCTTCACTGTGTATTGCCGTTTCGGGCGAATGCCGGCATCCTGGAGCATTTTGTCCGTTGTCTGGCTATAGCCGGATTCCAGAAGAACAAATGTTTCATCCTTCAAGTCCTCCAGACTAACCTCGCCCTTGGCCAGAGGATGCTCCACCGGCAGGACGATGTTCATTCGATCTTCCAGCAGCTCCCGGAAAATAAATTCCTCAGAGTCTGGCTTTGTCATGAACCCGATGTCTACCATGCCGTTTCGCAGCCAGTCACAGATTTGCACCATGTCCCCCTGCAGCAGCTCAAAATCGATGTTTGGATAGGTGGCGCGGAAGGCTTTCAGGTGAGGCGGGAGCCACTGACAGGAAAGGCTTGTGAATATGCCGATACGAATAAGGCCGGCATTCATGTTTTGCAGCTCCAGCGATTTTTCAAATACGCTCCGCTCGCCGTTGCCAATCTGCCGCATACTGGTGACCAGGTATTCCCCCTCCGCCGTCACGCGGACGCCGCCCTTGCTGCGAACCAGCAGCGACACGCCCAAATCTGTCTCCATGGCGCGGACAAGCTGGCTGACCGCCGATTGGGTACAGCCAAAATAGGCAGCCGTCCGGGTGAGGCTCTGGGTCTCCACAATTTTCAAAAACACTTCATAGTGGGATGTCTTCACTTCATAGCACCTCATAAGGTATTCTGATTTTTCTATCAACAAAAGCTAAAGGAATTACCGGTGCTATTATATACTTTCTGAACCGATTCAACAAGCCCCTTTCTCATTAATTTTTTATGAAAAATCTCTGTTTTTCTTCTGTATAGTCTTAAGGAAGCTCTGAATCAATGCGACTTTGGTTCCGTTGAGTCTTTTACACCGATTCATTCAGAGGTTTCTAAAAAGACACTTCAAGACAGGTTCAGCAGGCGCATGGCGTTGCCGCCTAGTATTTTCTCTGTAAGATCTTCCCCCAGAGCCAGGTCTCGGATGGCCTGTATGGCTCCCGCTTGACTGTCCCAGGGAGAATCCGTACCAAAGAGTATCTTATCCGGGTCATGGTTTAAAATGGCCTTTTTGCACGCTGTCGGAGAGTTATAGACCCGCGCCATGCTGACATCCAGATAGATGTCCGAGCCAACCACATATTCCATTGCTTCATCCAGGCGCATATGCCCCCCTAGATGCGCAGCAATGAAGGTGCCCTGGCGTAGAAGCGGCATGGCGTCCCGCAGCATTTTGGAGGTACAGTAATGTATATCCGGGCTTACCGGGTCGATGCCAGGATGCACCAGCACAGGCAGACCTTCTTCAAAAGCTGCTTCAATAATTTGGCGGCACTCCTTGGAATCAAAGTAAAATTTCTGGTAGTCGTTGTGAATCTTAAGCCCACACAGGCCCAGCTCCCGAAAGCGACGCAGCTCACCCCGCCAGTCCGGCTCGTCGGGATGGACACTGCCAAAGGAGAGAAATCCCCACTTTTTCGCCTGCTCCGCCGCGTAATCGTTTATTTTTCGCATAGTTCCGGCACGGGTCACAATGGGCATAGTGACGCACAGGTCTACACCGCTGTCATTCATGGAGCGGCGAAGATCCTCCCCTGTCCCCTTCACCTGGTATTGTATGCCGGTAAAGCCTTTTATCCAGGGAAGGGTCTTGGCGGCAAGCTTTTCGGGAAAGATATGGGTATGAAAATCAATTATCATTGGTTTGCCTCGCTCAATAAAAAATGGCGGCAGCGCCGCGAAGATGAAGTTATTAGATAAATTGTAGCATACTTTTTTCCATTTTGGGAGATAATTGCTATGAGGTGATTAAAAATGACGACCAAAGAACTTCTTTATGTTGACGACGCACTGTCTCACGCGCAGTTTCTGGTGACACAGTGCCAGAATGCAGCCAACAGCCTTCAGGATACAAGCCTGAAGCTCCAGGTTCAGCAAATGGCCGACCGCCACCGCCAGACCTACCAAAACTTCTATAAGCTTGTGTAAAGGAGATTACCAATGGACGACAAAAGTATTATGGAAAATCTGCTGCTGACAACCAAGGGCGTCATCGACCTGTATATGCACGGCGCCATTGAGTCCAGCACCAATAACGTCCACCAGACGTTTTCCTGCGCCTTTGACGACGCTCTGTCCATCCAGGATAACATCTATAAACAGATGACCGCAAAGGGCTGGTATCAGACCAATAACGCTCCTCAGCAGGACATCCAGCAGGTCAGGCAGAAATTCACACCCACCTGCTGAACATTCAAAGACCTCATAAAGAAACCCGCGTCAAGCACTGCCTGGCGCGGGTATTTTCGGTTATATTTTGCTCTGATAATTACAGAAGCCGAATGCCCGCAGCGCGGCAAGCCGCCCTGGTGACGTCGTCCCATACGCCGGATTGCACCTCGCCGATGTGGGCGCAGCCCATCAGGAGCATACACAGCCGGGACTGACCTATGCCGCCGCCGATGGTCTGGGGCAGCTCTCCAGCCAGTAATGCCTTGTGGAACGGCAGCTCCCGCCGGTCATCACACCCGGCGATGGTAAGCTGACGATCCAATGTTTCCGGGTTGACTCGAATCCCCATGGAGGAAATCTCAAAGGCTCGGTCAAGCACGTGGTTGCGGAAAAGAATGTCGCCATTCAGTTCCCAGTCGTCATAATCCGGGGCACGTCCATCGTGAACAGTGCCGGAATGAAGCTTTTTGCCTATCTTCATCAAAAACACTGTCTCGTGGTTCCGGGTGTATTCGTCCTCCCGCTCTGCCGGAGTCAGGTCGGGATACATATCCTCCAGCGCCTGCGTGGTGATAAAGGCCACTTTCTTTGTCAAAACAGTCTTTATCTGCGGAAACTCCCAATGAACCTCTTCGCTGGTCATCACGATTGCGCTCACAATGCGTTCCACCGTGTCCTGGAGATACTCCATGTTCCGCTCCGCCGGGGAAATGATTTTTTCCCAGTCCCACTGGTCTACATAGACGGAGTGAAGGTTGTCCAAAACCGGCTCGTCACGCCGGATGGCGTTCATGTCCGTATAGAGACCATTGCCCTCTCGGAAGTCATACTCCCGCAAGGCCCAGCGTTTCCACTTGGCCAGGGACTGAACAATCTGGTACTCCCCTGTCCCCGTGGCGGGAACCTCAAAGGAGACCGGACGTTCCACACCGTTGAGGTTATCATTCAGGCCGGTATCAGCCCGAACAAACAATGGTGCGGACACACGTTTTAGGTTAAGCGCCGCTCCCAGGTTTTTCTGGAAACGGGATTTAATAAATTCAATACAGCGCTGTGTATCATAAACATCAAGGACCGTCTTATAGCCCTCCGGGATGGTGAGCATGGGGTTTACCTCCAGTTCCATCGTAAATTATTGTATATTTAGGATAATCCTAATTCCTGCCGCTGTCAATGTAAATTTCAATGCGGACAGCCTCAGTTCTCAGATTTTTATAGGGAAATGGCATTTGAGGCTGTCAAGGCAAGGCTTCTCAGCATACCACAGGTACGCTGAGAAGCCCCAATAAATAAGCCTTCCAAATCAGGTATTATTAACGCACGCTGAACAGCATTTCGCCATAAGAGGGATAAGGCCAGTATTCTTCACTGGTAATGGTCTCCATCTCATCTACATAGATGCGAAGCTCGTTCATGGTGGCAAACAGCTTGTCACGGCAATAGTTGCTCAGCTCCTCGACGCCAGTAATGGTGCCGGACTCCACAATGGCAGCATCCAGGATGCCAACAGTCTTGGTCGCCAGGGCCAGCAGCTCGGACAGGCGGGTGATAGTCATGGTCTCATAAGAGATGTCCACAGCGTCAGAAACGGCCTTTTTCGCAGCAGCATCCCCGGCGAGATCGCCGGTATAGGCGCTGACGGCAGGCAAAATATCCTTGCGAAGCATATCCGCCCTGGTCATAGCTTCAAATTAGATGGTCATGGCGTAGTTCTCCTGCATGATCTCATAGCGGGAGTGAACCTCAGTGCCAGTCAGAACCTTATGAGTCTCAAACAGTTTAATATTCTTATCTTTAATGTAATATGGCAGTGCTTCCGGTGTAGTGCGCAGGTTCAGCAGACCTCGCTTTTCGGCCTCTGCCACCCATGCGTCGTCATAACCGTTGCCGTTAAAGACGATTCGGCTGTTTTCGCAGACCACATCATGAATCAGCTGGCGCAGCTCCGCATCAAAATCATCTGCCGCCTCCAGGCGATCTGCAAATATCCGAAGGGACTCGGCCACTGCGGTATTCAAAGTGATGTTAGCCCCGGAAATAGACTGGGAGGAGCCGGGCATACGGAACTCAAACTTATTGCCGGTGAATGCGAAAGAGGAGGTACGGTTCCTGTCAGTGGAATCCTTGGGGAAACGAGGCAGAACGCTAACGCCAATCTTGAACGGCTCCTTGCCTCCGCCAATATACTGCTCCTCGTGCTGAATGGCATCCAACACGGCAGCCAGTTCATCGCCCACATAGACGGAGAGAATGGCCGGAGGCGCTTCGTTCGCACCCAGGCGGTGATCATTCCCGGCGGTGGCGACAGAGATACGCAACAGATCCTGGTAATCGTTGACCGCCTTCAGCACAGCGCACAAAAACAGCAGGAACTGAGCGTTCTGGCCCGGCGTATCGCCCGGCTCCAGCAGGTTTTCCCCGGTATCCGTGGACATAGACCAGTTATTATGCTTGCCGCTGCCATTCACACCGGCAAAGGGCTTTTCATGGAGCAGACACTCCATTCCATGACGCTTTGCCACGGTACGCATCAGTTCCATGGTGAGCTGGTTGTGGTCGGCAGCTATATTCACAGTGCTGAATACAGGGGCCAGCTCATGCTGCGCGGGCGCCACCTCGTTATGCTCCGTTTTGGCAACCACACCCAGCTTCCAAAGCTCCTCGTTCAAGTCCTTCATAAACTCGGATACACGCGGCTTAATAGCGCCGAAGTAGTGGTCGTCCAGTTCCTGCCCCTTGGGCGGGCGGGCGCCAAACAGCGTGCGTCCAGTATAAATCAAATCCTCGCGCTTGTCGTAGACAGATTTATCAACCAGGAAGTATTCCTGCTCTGCACCGGCCGTAGCCCGCACGGACTCCACCTCGGTGTTGCCGAAAAGCCGCAAAATACGAACAGCCTGCTTGCTCAGAGCCTGCATGGAACGCAACAGCGGGGCCTTTTTGTCCAGTGCCTCTCCGGTATAGGAGACAAACACCGTGGGAATGCAAAGAACGCCGTCCTTCACAAAAGCATAGCTGGTGGGATCCCAGGCAGTATAACCCCGGGCCTCAAAGGTAGAGCGCAGGCCGCCGGAGGGGAAGCTGGAGGCATCAGGCTCGCCCTGGATAAGCTCTTTTCCGGAAAATTCCATAATTGCCCGGCCGTCATCGGTGGCGTGAATAAAGCCGTCATGCTTCTCAGCCGTGACGCCCGTCATGGGCTGGAACCAGTGGGTAAAATGTGTAGCACCCTTTTCGATGGCCCAATCCTTCATGGCGTTAGCTACGACGCCGGCAATGTCCGGGGTCAGGCGCTCGTCATGATCAATCGCGTGCATCACCTTTTTGTAGACGTCATGGGGCAGACGCGCCTGCATGACCACCGGTGAAAACACCATGGAACCAAAAATCTCGCTTACGTTACTCATATTGCCTCTCCTTTACAATATAGTATGAATATGAATGGATATAGTGCCAGGGTTTTGCAAATAAAAAGAAACGGCAGGCATACGGAATTACATCCGCGACGCCTTTGCCGTTTCATATTGAAAATTTTACACTTTGTTTCCCGCTTTGTCAAGCCCCGGAATATGGGTAAAACTCACAAAATATCACTTACACCGGCCTATTAAAATAGACACAAAATATAGTATGACCCGGTTGACAAACCGCAAAGGGTGGATTATACTTTAAATGTATTATTATATATCACATCAGGTGAGCAAGGACGTTCGCCGGTTCTGACAGGAGTAGCGCGTCTCCTTGCCGGTACCGGGGGCGTTTTCGTTTTACCATTTTGCCGCCTGGTTTCTGACTATATGCTATGAAAGGAGCGTTAAAATGGTTCAGCCTCGTCGTTATGCCTCGCTGCTGCTCGTCACAAATTCCGATGATACAGCAGCTCAGTTTGCCGGACTATTACCGGCCGACCGTTTTGCCTCCGAGTTAAGCGTCTGTTCTCCTTATGAGGCGGGTTATGTTCTGAGCAAGTCAGCCTTCGATGTGGTAGTCATAGACGAATCTGTCCCTTCTGCGGACGGCGTCAAGCTGGGGGCAGATGTCGTGAACAACGGCGCAGCCGGGGTTCTTCTGCTGGCAGGGCCAGAGCGGTTTGAGACCACCTCCAGCTATGCCGAGGCCTATGGCTTTATGACTCTGAAAAGCCCGGTTGACCCTTCCCTCTTACGTCAGAGCCTGAACATGATGGCTAATGTTTCTGACCGCCTGCACCAGCTTGAATCAAAGGCAGAGAGCCTGGAAGCAAAGATGGATGAGATGCGTCTGGTGAACAGAGCCAAGCTCATCCTTATCCAGCAGTTCAAAATGACCGAGAAAGATGCCCATAGGTTTATTGAGAAAAACGCCATGGATCGCTGTGTTAAGCGCCGTGTCATCGCAGAGAATATTATCCGCACATATCAAATTTAAAGAAATGCCTGTGCAAGGAGCATAACCCCTCTCCCCCACTGGCATCCATTTATAGATCAGAGAAGAGAAAGGATAAACCGCTATGACCCATCAGTCCGTCCTTATCATCGACTTCGGCGGCCAGTATAACCAGCTCATTGCCCGCCGGGTGCGGGAATGCAGCGTATACTGCGAACTGAAGCCCTATACCATCACACTGGAGGAAATAAAAGCCTTCAACCCCATTGGCATCATTTTCACCGGCGGGCCTCGGAGCGTATATGACCCCTCCGCCCCCCATATCGATCCGGCTGTTTTTGACCTGGGTGTTCCCATTCTGGGCATATGCTACGGTTGTCAGCTTATTGCCTATACCCTTGGCGGCTCTGTTACGGCTGCCCAGGCAGACACTGCCCGGGAATATGGCAAGACCCACACTTATTTTGACCAGAACTGCAAACTGTTCAAGGATCTCCCCGCCGAGAGCATAACCTGGATGAGCCACGGGGACTATATGGCAAAGATTCCCGAAAGCTTTCGGCTTGCCGCCCACAGCGAGGGCTGCCCTACTGCCGCCATATGTGACGAGAAAAAGGGCTTTTACGGCGTACAATTCCACCCTGAGGTGAATCATACTGAGTACGGCCAGCAGATGCTTCGAAACTTTCTGTATGAGATTTGCCACGCCAGCGGGGACTGGACAATGGGCGACTATATGCGCTCCTCTATCAAAGCTATCCGAGAAAAGGTGGGAGACGGCAAGGTGCTGCTTGCCTTGTCTGGCGGAGTGGATTCCTCCGTGGCGGCGGCATTGCTTGCGGAAGCAGTTGGCAGCCAGCTCACCTGCGTGTTTGTTGACCACGGCCTGATGCGTCTAAACGAAGGTGACGAGGTCGAGGCCGCTTTCGCTCAGTGGCCCATACGGTTTATCCGAGTGGACGCGGAGCAGCGGTTTTTGTCAAAGCTCGCCGGCGTTTCCGAGCCGGAAAAGAAACGCAAAATCATTGGCGAGGAGTTTATTCGCGTCTTCGAGGAAGAAGCCAAGAAAATCGGCCAGGTGGATTACCTTGTTCAAGGCACCATCTATCCTGACGTAGTGGAATCCGGCACTGGCGACGCCGCTGTTATCAAAAGCCACCACAATGTTGGCGGTTTGCCGGACTATGTGGATTTCAAGGAGATATTAGAACCGCTGCGCCTTTTGTTCAAGGATGAGGTACGCCAGCTTGGTCGGGAGTTGAAGCTGCCGGAATATCTGGTCATGCGTCAGCCCTTCCCTGGCCCCGGCCTTGCCATTCGTGTTATTGGCGATGTAACAAAAGAGAAATTGGATACCCTACGTCAGGCGGATTTCATCTTCCGGGATGAGATTGCCAAGGCGCATCTGGAGGGAAGCATGAACCAGTATTTTGCTGTCCTCACCAATATGCGCTCCGTAGGCGTGATGGGCGATGGCCGCACCTACGACTACACCCTGGCCCTCCGCAGCGTGACCACCACAGACTTCATGACCGCCGACTGGGCACGCATCCCCTACGATGTCCTAGACGCTATCTCCGTCCGTATAGTAAACGAAGTGTCGGGAATCAATCGGATTGTGTACGATATTACATCTAAGCCACCAGCAACGATTGAGTGGGAATAAAGACACAACCCAGGAAAGCAACGTGATTTCAACGCTTTCCTGGGTTGTTTTTTGCCAAGTGCCACAAAAGCATACCTCTAACTATTGAGGGTATTATTTATTAATTTGACGGAACAGTGATTAAAATGTCAAAGTAATTCGACAGACATGAATACATATGCTGTTTCAACGCCTGAAATGATATTGCAATTATTCGAGCTTTAGAATATAATACTTTCATCATGTTCCAGGAGGGTGCACTATGGATTTCATGTCCGCAAGAGAGGTTGCCGATAAATGGGGAATTTCTCAAAGACGAGTTGCTGTTCTTTGCTCTGAAGGTCGCATTGCTAATGCAACTATGATTGGAAACATATGGATTATCCATACACCTATAAAACCCATTGATACAAGACTCATAAATGGTAATGAAATAATTAAATTGTTTTTTGCACTGTACTAGCAGTAATGAGCAGACACTTGTCGAAAAACTTTTAAATGGTGAATTAAAATGAAATACAGAATTACAATTGAAGAAATAATTTCAAAAGGCTTCGAGGTGGAAGCTGATAATATGGAAAATGCCCTGATAATTGCTGAAAGAAATTATAAAAATGCAATAT
>JAJBVW010000060.1:0-4239 GCA_020866945.1 Oscillospiraceae bacterium | reverse complement strand
TTCCCTTGAACCAGGCAATCTCATTTGTAAACAAATATGTGCTGAAAGCTTCGATGGAAAAGACTCTGTGGACTGGTATGAATTTTAATGGATCTACAATTTGACAAAGCTTTAGCTTCTGCATACCATAGCAAGATGCAGAAGGTCAGAGTCATGAGTGAAAGTTTGGTTGCCAAAAATATTTTCTGTCCGTGTTGCGGAAATCCACATATTCAAAAACTCGGCAATAATAAACCCGTTGCAGACTTTCAATGCAGTTTCTGCGGTTCCATATTTGAGCTAAAGAGCAAAAAGGGAACCTTGGGCAAAAAAATTACAGATGGCGCATACAGTACGATGATTGAACGAATTACAAGCACAAAGAACCCGGACTTACTTGTAATGACGTATTCGGAAAATCTTTCAGTAACCAATATGCTCATCATTCCGAAGTTCTTTTTCGTACCAGCAATTATTGAAAAAAGAGAACCTTTAACGGACACCGCGCGTAGAGCTGGTTGGGTTGGATGCAATATACTGATAAATGACATTCCCACACAGGGAAAAATAAACATTATTTCCAACCAGAGAATTGCCAGCGTAGACGAAGTTGTTCAGGCATATTCTCTTATTGCAAATTTAAAAACGGATAACATGGAGAGCCGGAGCTGGATGTTGGATGTTTTAAAATGTATAGATTTGATTCCGGTGAATGATTTTACATTAAAAGAAGTCTATGCATATTCAGAGGTCTTGCAGAGAAAGCATGTAAACAATCATAATATTGAAGCAAAAATTCGTCAGCAGTTGCAAATTCTAAGGGATAATGGTTTCATTGAATTTTTAGGACATGGGCGCTACAGAAAAATGCTCTAATATTCTAAAGGATATTCAAGTTTTAAATGACTACGCATTAGTTACTTTCAAAGCGTAGCGATTGTCAACACATGATGCTAAGCTGCTTAAGCGCAATATCATTAGTGCAGATGTAAATGATGTCACCCTTGCAAGATGCTGAACATCTCATCCCCCATACCACTCACTCATATTGCCCCACTTGACAAAGGTATAGCGAGTCTGATAAAGTATACTCAACATAAACCAAAAATTTCCAGCAATGGCTGGTGTTATGTGTCAGTGACACAGAAAGAGAGGCGGTCTGATTGCGCGGGAACATGGTTATTATACACGGCGGCGGGCCTACCGCTGTGCTGAATTGTTCTCTTTATGGCGTGATAAAGGAGGCCATGGCAAGCGGCGAGGTAGACTGTGTTTATGGCGCTTTGGGCGGCACCGGGGGGCTTTTGCAGGATCGGTTAACAGAGCTTTCAGCCCTGCCAGAAGAGCAGCTTGCCCTTCTTCCATCCACTCCTGGATCGCTTCTGGGAACCTCCCGTGATGCGCTGGAGCAGACGGATTATGAGCGCATGGCAGAAGTGCTGGAGGCTCGCAATATCCGCTATGTGCTTATGAACGGCGGCAACGGCACAATGGACGCCTGTGGAAAGTTAGGAATGGTTTGCAAGGCTCGCGGTATTATGGTCATGGGAATCCCTAAAACCCATGACAACGACATTGCTGTTACTGACCATTGCCCTGGCTATGGAAGTATGGCCCGTTATATGGCCGGAACTATCCGTGAGCTGGCGGCGGATGTGCGTTCCCTTCCCATCCATGTGGTCATTGTGGAAGCACTAGGGCGCAACGCAGGCTGGACAACGGCTGCCTCTGCCCTGGCTTCTGAACGGCCGGGTGATGCGCCGCACCTTATCTATTTGCCGGAGCGCCCTTTCCGAGAAGGAGTAAATCAAGAAACGCTCATATCCCGTATATGGGCGTTTTTCTTTGAATAAATCACAATATATTGTGGTTTCATGCAGTTTTCTAACACTCTATTTTGTCGCTTGTCGCTTGTTTGTCGCTTAAATATACTAAAAGCCGCTTACCGATATTGTACGATAAGCGACTTTGTATCATTTGTTCCCTTTAGCCCGGTTGTGCGTTTTACAAAGCATTTGGCAGTTAGAAATATCAGTTGCGCCGCCTTTGCTCCATGCGGTAACATGGTCGGCGTCCATTTCTGATTCTTTATATATCCGCTTTGCGTTTGCGTCATGTCCAATAGCGCACAGCGGACAATTTGATTTCCCCTCAGTTTTGGCCTGCGCTGTCTGTTTGGTGTACACAATTTTTTTCGTCTTAGGGTCAAAGACGCGTATACTTAACAATCTTGTGTCTACCTCTCCACCAAGAATATATTCAAAAATGCCGCGCCTGTCTCCTATCTGTGTATCAACAATAAGTTCATTCACCCGTGCAGCAACTTTGCTTTTTGAATAGGAGTTTTTGTGGTATTGGCGATACAGAGAACCCCAATCAAGGCCGCACATCTCACTTCCTGTGTATTCAAACACTGAATCAACCCAATCAATAACTGTGTCAAAGTGATTACGCAACTCATCAATGTTGGTGTCATTCCGGTGCGCTGCCATATAACTATCAATTTTACCATCACTTACCCACGAAAGGGCGGTTTCAAGAATAGCTTGTCGCTTTGGATCCCCTTTGACATAAGTTTGCCAACGGTTCATATTTGAATTTCCTGTATTGGAAAAAACAGAACGTGCAAGAGTAACGAACGGCCCATGATATGCTGCATTACGCAATTCTTGCTTAACAAGTGGAACACCGGAAATATTGATTGTTTCAAACCACGCCTGAATTTCTGATGGTTCGCCCTCACAAACATAGATTGTCAACGGCGCTTCTATGATTTTCTTTTGCTCATCCGGGTCAAGGCTACCAAAATAGCGTGGCTTTCCATTGCGCTCAACTGCAAAAGGCCATGAGTGCCTTACAAAACGTGCAAACGATGTTATCCGTTGTTGCCCGTCCAACACCTCATATAACCCATCTTTGTTTTTTACAAAGTAAATAAGGCCTAAAGGATAACCTTTCAACAGGGATTCAATAACAGCAACGTCACGTTTTCCATCGCCGTAAATATAATTACGTTGATATTCAGGCTGTATAACCAGTTGTCCGTCCAATCCGAAAAGCCCTTTTCCCTCGTTACGGTCAAATACAAACCCTTCGCATACGTCACCAACGGTCCAATTTGTATGCAATTCTGTTTTCATTGCTTATTACCCCTTTCCTTAAATTTGATAAGAATACGGGAATACTTTGCCTGTCCATAACAAACAGCAGTTCCAAGCCCGCCGCCATATTTGACAGTCGGGTCAAATTGTAGTTCTTCCATAATTTCATGTGGCGCATTTGCATAAGCGTTGCCGCTTGCTTGCCAGACGATTTCAAACTGTTCAGGACAATATTTGTCCATAAATGTGATGGGTACGCCCATTACGCCAGTAAAATCAGACGGAATACATTCTGTGAATGGTACCTCAATCGCGTCATAATTATCATATTTTGGATATTCTATTTTGCCATATTTTTTTTCGAATTCCCGTTTCAACTTCTTGTTGAATTTCAAATTATGTGCCATTGTGTCAAGCAATAATTCCTCGTGGCGTCTACCATGCTCAAGATTTGTGAACCAGCAAGCGGAAGCAAGGCGGCCCATAACGACACCATCAATAATCTTGTATGCGGAACCCTCTTTCTTGTGTTCCAAAAGGAATTTCTTATACTCATCAGTGATATTAAAATACATATCCTGATTCAACGCCTTATAGCCAAGCCATATTTCATTGTTTTTTAGATACGGGAACACTTCTTTATAAGGAATGGCATTCATATTTCCAAGAATGACGAATTTTTTCTTCCCGGCGATAATCCATGCAAGAAATTCCCGGAACAAAGAAAACGGCGGGTTTGTGACAACTATGTCTGCTTCATCCCGTAATTTGCACACTTCATCTGAGCGAAAATCGCCATCACCATCCAGATAACCAGAAAATTCTATATCATCGGAATCAACATTGCCCGAACCATCAACGTCATGTGTAAGTGTAAATAGTTTACCGTGTGTTTCGTGCTTTTCTTCATCATACAGTGGTGATTGCAGTTCAAACAAGGTCATTTGCTGATTTCCTGCGCCTTTTGCGTATGATGTTGAAATGAGTTTCTTCAACCCAAAACGGGAAAAGTTTGCTGCAAAATATCTTGTAAAATTACTCCATTCAGGGTCATCACACGGCAAAAGTACGGTTTTCCCGCGGAACACATCGGGGTCATATTCAACATAGACAATATGTAATGACCTCCGATTTGTAGAAACGTGGATTTACCTGTATA
>JAJBVW010000015.1:4706-18188 GCA_020866945.1 Oscillospiraceae bacterium | reverse complement strand
GCCCGGCATGATGGACACCATTTTGAACCTGGGCATCAACGCCCAGGTGGCGGAAGCGCTCGCGGAGCAGAGCGGCAATCCCCGCTGGGCGTATGACAACTATCGCCGCTTTATCCAGATGTACGGCGACGTGGTCATGGAGCTGAGCCACGATAAATTTGAGGAAATGCTTGCCGGCGTCCGGGAGAAGGCCGGGGTGAAGCTCGATTCCGAGCTTTCCGCCGAATATCTCAAGGAGCTGGTGGGGCTTTATAAGGACTATTACGAGGAAAGCCTGGGCCAGAAATTCCCCCAGGAGCCGAGAGAGCAGCTTGTGAACGCGGTCAAGGCCGTGTTCCGCAGTTGGGACAACGACCGCGCCAACGCCTACCGCCGGATGTACAGCATCCCCTACAGCTGGGGCACGGCGGTGAACGTGCAGCGCATGGCCTTCGGCAACATGGGCAACGATTCCGGCACCGGCGTGGCCTTCACCCGCGACCCCGCCACCGGCGAGGCAAAGCTCTATGGCGAGTTCCTCATCAACGCTCAGGGCGAGGACGTGGTGGCCGGTATCCGCACCCCGGAGAGTATAGACAAGCTTGCGGAAATCATGCCAGACGTCTATGAAAAATTCGCGGACGTGGCGCACCGGCTGGAGCAGCATTATAAGGATATGCAGGACATGGAGTTCACCATCGAGCGGGGACAGCTGTTCATGCTCCAGACCCGCAACGGCAAGCGCTCCGCGCAGGCGGCCATGAAGATTGCCGTAGATATGGTGGAGGAGGGCCTTTGCACCAAGGAGGAGGCCCTCATGAAGATAGAGCCGCAGCAGCTCGACGCGCTGCTGCACCCCTCCTTCGACCCGGAGGCCCTGAAATCGGCCACTCCTGTGGCGACGGGCCTGCCCGCCTCGCCTGGCGCGGCCTGCGGCGCGGTGTATTTCACGGCGAAGAAGGCCATCGACCAGGGAAAGATTGGCCCCGTGCTGCTGGTGCGCAACGAGACCAGCGCCGAGGACGTGGAGGGCATGAACGCCGCGGAGGGCATCCTGACCGCCCACGGCGGACGCACCAGCCACGCGGCGGTCGTGGCCCGGCAGATTGGCTCCTGCTGCGTGGCGGGCTGCGGCGATTTGCGCATATTTGAAAAGGAGCATTATCTGAAAATAGGGAACACCATCGTCCGGGAGGGGGATTTTATGTCCATCGACGGCTCCACCGGCAACGTGTATATCGGAAAGCTTCCCACTGTTCCGGCGAAGATGGCCGGTCAGTTCGCCACTGTCATGGGCTGGGCGGACGAGATTCGCCGCCTGGGCGTGCGCGCGAACGCCGACACCCCTGCCGATGCCAAGACCGCCCTGGATTACGGCGCAGAGGGCATCGGCCTCTGCCGGACAGAGCATATGTTCTTCGACCCCGACCGCATCTTCATCATGCGGCAGATGATCGTCGCCCAGGACGAGGAGCGCCGCCGTCAGGCGCTGGATAAGCTGCTGCCTATGCAGCGGGGGGACTTCGAGGGCCTGTTCCGCGTTATGACCGGCAAGCCCGTCACCATCCGGCTGCTTGATCCGCCTCTGCATGAGTTCCTGCCTACGGAGGATCCGGAGCTAAAGGTTCTCTCCGAGCAGATGGACATCCCGTTCGAGGAGCTGAAATCCATCGTCCGCGCTCTGCACGAGGTCAACCCCATGATGGGTCTGCGCGGCTGCCGTCTGCCCATCCTGTACCCGGAGATTGCCCAGATGCAGACCCAGGCCATCATCGAGGCGGCCATCAATGTCACCAAGGAAACCGGCGTCACCGTGGAGGCGGAGATTATGGTGCCGCTGGTATCCTCCAAGGGCGAGATCACCTATATGCGCAAGCTGATAAAGGAGACCGCCGACCCCATCATCGCCGCGTCCGGCGTGGAGCTGCCGTATAAGATTGGCACCATGATCGAGATTCCCAGGGCGGCCATGTCCGCAGACCGTATTGCCGAGGAGGCGGAGTTCTTCTCCTTCGGCACCAACGACCTGACCCAGATGAGCTTTGGCCTCAGCCGCGACGACGCGGGCCGGTTCCTGCCGGTGTATCTCAATAAGAAGATTCTGGAGCATGACCCGTTTGAGCGGATCGATGAGATGGGCACGGGCCGTCTGGTCGAGGAGGGCGTGCGCCTGGGCCATCAGACCCGCCCGGATATGCACATGGGCATCTGCGGCGAGCACGGCGGCGAGCCGAACTCCATCGACTTCTTCCACCGCGTCGGCCTCGACTATGTCTCCTGCTCCCCCTACCGCGTCCCCATCGCACGCCTTGCGGCGGCGCAGGCTATGATTAAAAACGGATAACAGCATAGACCCAGGGGGCGTATCAGACAGAGCTTTGATACGCCCCCTTTTTCAGGCAAAAAACAATGAGAGAGAAAGAGAAAAAACTATGAAAAAGCTGCGGGAAAGGCTAAACGTCTTTGTGGTGAAAACCCCGTCTATGGCGATTTTGCTGGGAATATTGCTTTTGAATATTCTGCTGTTTGTCGTGGCGGCGCTTATTATCTCCGCACTGGCCCCCTCCTCCCTGGAAAGCTCCGGCTTCTGGGTGTCCGTGTTTTATACGGTCAGCATGATACTGGATGCCGGATGCATATCCTATGTGATTGCGGACGTAGGGGAGGCGGGCGTGGGGCTGGTCATTGTCTGTATGCTCACGGTCATTATCGGCATGATCACCTTCACCGGCGCGGTGATAGGCTATGTGACGAACGCCATCTCCAATTTTATTGACAATTCCAAATCAGGCCGGCGGGCGCTGAAAATATCCGGCCACACCGTCATCCTGAACTGGAATAACCGAGCCTCGGAAATTGTGAACGATATGCTTTACACCGGGAAGCGGGATGTCATCGTCATCCTGGTAAACGACGGGGCAGAGGCTGTGGAGCGGGAGCTGAACGACAGGCTCTCCGACACGGTGCACCGGGAGCACGTGAAAAACCGGCTCACCGTCATTGTGCGGGAGGGGGAAACCTTTTCCTCGAAGCAGCTTGCGGATATATCCATCCTCACCGCAAAAAACGTCATCATCCTCAGCAGCGATTTTCAAAGCTCTATGTGCAAATATGATTACCGTGAGCGCCGGGAGGAAAAGGAATACGGCAATTCCAACACCGTGAAGACCCTGGTGCAGGTGGCGGAATTTACGTCCTCCTCCGCCTCCGCGGACAACCAAATCATCGTTGTGGAGGTGGAGGATCTCTGGACGCACCAGCTGGTGAACAAGATTATTTTCCACAAGGAGCGTCTGGGAAAATGCAACATTATACCCGTCCCGGTCAACAAAATATTGGGGCAGCTCTTATCCCAGTTTTCCGTCATGCCGGAGCTGAATGCGGTATACAGCACCCTGTTTTCCAATAAGGGTGCGGAATTTTTCTGCCGTCCATACCAGGGAGACTGGAATGAGACGGAGGACGTTTCCCGGTTCCTTGCCGAACGCGACTGCGCCATTCCTATGACGGCCATGACGACCAAAACGGGGCCGGAGGCCTTTTACATAGCCGACCAGGAGGAGGATGTGGACAGGCTCTGCGCAGCGACCTGGCAGGAGCGGGAAATCAGGCTGAACCCGGATTACTGGCTCAGCGCGAAAAATGTCATTATCATCGGCCACAACTCCAAGAGCATGGAGCTTATGAAGGGCTTTGACGCATTCCGGGGCGAATGGATGCCCAGGGACGGCTCGGAAATTTTGAATCTGCTGATAATAGACGACGAAAAGAGCCTTGAAAAGCGGGGATTTTACCGGGACTATCCCTATGTGCGGCAGATTGTGGAGGCGGACATATATGAAAGCGACAAAATCGCCGGAGCGTTAAATGCCTTTCTGGACGCGACCCCTGGCCAGGTGAGCATCCTGATTCTTTCGGACGACAACGCCCGCCCGGAGTCCATCGACGCGGGCGCGCTGGCCTATCTCATCTTTGTGCAGGGCATCCTCACGTCCCGAACCGCTGAGGACGGCGCGTTCGACCCCGGGCGGATAGATATTATCGTAGAAATACTAAACCCGAAGAACTATGATGTGGTTCACGATTTCAGTGCCAACAATGTGGTCATCAGCAACCGCTACATCAGCAAGATGGTGACGCAAATCAGCGCGAAGGAGGCGCTGTACGAGTTTTACTGCGATATTCTGACCTACGACGAGGAGGGCGCGGATGTCTATGAAAGCAAGGAGCTTTATATAAAGCCGGCGGCGGAATTTCTGGCCGCGCTTCCCGGCCGATGCACCGCTGCCCAGCTGATACGCGGGATATATAACGCCTGCCCGCCGGACAACAAGGCCATCCTGATTGGCTATGTGGACGGGGAGGGGAATACCGTTCTGTTCACCGGCCGACAGGATGAGCTGTGGCTGGAGCTGACGCCCCGGGACAAGCTGATTATTTTCAGCAACCACTGATTGATCGCGCGCCTGGGGGCGTGCCTCCCGGCAGAGAAAAACAGAAACCCGCCCTGCGGCGGAGCGGATGCTCCGGGCAGGGCGGGTCTTGTGTGTATGGATTTGCAATAGAGGCGTTCTTACGATTAATACTGAGCGGCGAACTCCTCAAAGGTCATGGCAACGCCGGAGTTGAGCATACCGCCATAGAGCATTTCTGCGGGGAAGGAGACGTAGTCGCCAGCCTCGATGAGGGGCATGAACTCATTTTCTATCTGATTCTCGGTGAGGGAGGAGTTGACCTCCAGCTCGGCCAGGAGCCACTCGTGGATGTACTCGACATAGGCGTCCTCCACGCTGAGGGTTTCCGCTGCGTCCTCGCTGGCCTCGTCAGAGGCGGCCTCTCCCGCATTACTGACCAGGGTCTCCCGCGGGTTATCGCCGGTGTAGCGATAGATGGGGAAGTCGCCAGTCTCCTCGTCGTAGTCGATCAGGCCGTACTGATACAGGGTGCCGTCATAGCCAACGGAATCGGTGACGTCCGGCTCCATCAGCATGGCGAGGATGTTTGCTCCCACCTGATCCATGGGGAACACATACGCGCCGTTTTCAAAGGTGACCTCAGTCGCCTCGTACAAATCGGCCTCGATGCCCCGCTCGGTCTCCTCGTCAATCATGTACGGGCCGACGTAGTAATACTGCTGAAGCGTAACGGTGGTGCCGGGATCCAGGGTGTAATACTCGATGCCCTGGTTGTCGATGACATAGAGGATCTCCTCGATGTTCTCAAGGTCGGCGGGCAGAACGTAAGCGGTGGGACGGGTGCGGCTGCGGACGATGGTGTCGTTCAGCTCCAGGGCGTTGGTCTCCTCGCTGTAGACCGTGCCGTCCATGTTGTACTGAACGCGGGTGCCCTCATAGTCAGTCAGAGTGTCGCCGGAGGCGGTCTGATACAGGGCCAGCAACTCGTCCTCGTCGTAGGTCTTGCCCATCTCGATGGTCTCCTCGCGGGCGGCGGCCACGGTTTCCACTATCTCGTCGGCGTGTTCAGCGGTGTAGGTGATATAGGCCATGACCACGGTCTCCTGAGAATACACCCGGCGCTCAAAGGTGGTCTTACCGGCGCCGATGCCGCGGGTCTCCACCAGGAAGGACAGGCAGTTATACAGTCCGAAGTAGGCCCGGCCAATGGGGTTGTTGGTGGTAATGCCATAGTGATAGACACGAAGGCCGGCATCCTCCGCCTCCTCAAAGGCGTAGGCGGTCATCTCCAGACTCAGCGCTGTGACATCCTCGTCGTCGTTGAGGCTGGTGGCAGGCGTGGTCTCCACGTCGTCCGCCTGGCGCATATAGCCGTCCTCGCTCGCGCCGTAGAAGAAGAACTCATGGCCGTCAACGACCACCTCTGCCATGAACAGGCGATAGGCAGTGTGGAGCTGGGCCAGCTCCTCGGCCTTCAGGGCCATGTGGTCGCGGTTCATGTCGAAGCCGCCATAGGTGGCGCGGGTGAACAGATAGGAGCCATCCGGGTTGATACGGGGAACGACGATGACGTTCACGTTCTCCAGCAGGGCGGCAGTCTCCTCATCGTTGATAAAATCGTCAATAATAACCAGTGCGCCCTCACCGGCGGCAGGCTCGTTGGGGTGAATCTGGGCCTGATACCAGACGGTCGGCTTGCCGTTGGCCGTTACCAGCTCGGCAGCCTCCTCCAGGGTGGCGTCCTCGGGAATCTCCGTCTCGGTGAAAATCACCAGAGGAATGTCCATTTCATAGTTGGGGGTAGTACCGGCGGAATAAAGATACATATAGTCGCAGCTCTCGTCCCGGTCGGCCAGGAACTCCTCCAGCTCCTCCTGGGTGGTGAACTCATGGGCGGCGTCCGTCCCGTCGAAGGCGGGCGTCTCATACTCCTGATCCTCCACGGTGAAATGCTCCAGAATCTCATCCGGCCAGATGCAGAGCATGACGTCGGCGGCACCCATAGAATAGGTGTCCGGCACGTTGTCCGGCACCACGGTGGGCTGATAGCCGTCGGTCTCGCTGACCTTGCCGCCAGTGACCTCGATCACGATTTCACCGGCTGCTATGTCCTCCTCCGTGATGTTGAAAATTTTCAGGATGTTGTAATAGCCGTCGCCGGAGATGTGATAGCTGTAGGTGCCGGCTTCGGTAATGGTATAGCCGTCCTCCTCCGGGATGAGCGTCAGCTCCCCATTCTCGATCATCTCATCCAGCGTGCTATAGGATGAGGTCGGGAAGCCCGCATACAGCTCAATCGTTACCTCATCCTCCTCGATGCCCTCCGGGTATGTGAACACCAGGGACGCGGAGAGGGCCTCAACCTCCTCCGACGCGGCTTCCGCGGAAGCCTCCTCCGATGCGAAGGCCGCCGCAGGGAACAGCGCGCAGCACATACACAGCACCAGCAGGAGCGATAACAGGCGTTTTTTCATTTTCTTTACCTCCTATAAAGTTTGTTCGCGGAAAATTCAGCAGGAGACAACAAAAAACTTATTCCATCCATCACCAAATCTTCTAACGATGGTTTAGGTATACCATATTTTTACAGTTTTTACAAGGACTTTTTGCCGCTTTTCCCTGCCAGGACTGACGATTTGTTGACAATGACAAACCGGTTGCCTCGCCGGAAAATAAATTTTGGGTACAATGCTATCAAGCGATTGCGCTGATTCGCGCAAGTCTTTACAAACGTTAATATTCATATTATAATGGCTTAATGGCTTAAACTTTTTTCTGACAGGAGGAATCACGAATGAAAACACGTACACGCCTGACCACGGCCATCGCGCTGGTGCTGCTGGCCGCGCTGATGATGTCTGTCTGCGCCTTTGCCTCAGGGGAGGCATCCGGAGAGACGACGAGCGAGACCGTTACCAAGGTGAAGGGGGAGACGGCGGACGAGGTCATCCTGAACGCCTTTGCCTGCAAGGACTTTTCCGGCGAGGCGCTTACGGACGAGGAGATTGAGGCCATCATCCAGGCGGGCATCAACGCCCCCAGCGCCATGAACAGCCAGCCCTGGCAGTTCATTATTATTGAAAACAACGAGTTGAAGGAGAGCCTTGTAAGCACCACGGACTGCACCGTTATCATCGTGGCCGTGCCCACAGAGGATTCCATGGGAGCGAGTATGCAGTTCCAAGCGGGGCTTGCGGCGGAGAGTATGTATCTTTACGCCCAATCCATTGGCCTGGCGGCCAATATGTATGTGGCCCCCTGCGCCATGACCATCAATGTGGACGACGACTCCAAGGCTCTGTACGGCATTTCCGCTGACTATGAGGCCGCCATCGTCCTCGGCATCGGCCACTACGCCGACGAGGCCGACGCCTATTCCAGCGCCACCGCCCGAAATGACTACGATTCCTTCGTGTCCGTGGTGGAGTTATAGTTTTTGCTTAATATAACCCAGGGCCGCATCAAAACCATGCGTTTTGATGCGGCCCTGGGAGTTGTTGTTGGGTTGGCGTCAGTTTACGGACACCAGGTTGCCGGCGATGTAGCCGATGGCGCTTTCGTATTCTACCTGATACCAGTTGGTGCTGGTATAGCCGGTGATGGTCAGGGTGTCGCCTACGGCGGCTACGCCGAGGACTTCGTAGGTCGTGCCGGGGCCGGAGCGGACGTTGGCCTCGCTGATGATGGTCAGGGTGCCGCTCTGGGAGGAGAGGGAGGCGTCCGTGCTGTCCGTGGAGATATACTCGTTATAGACATAGGCCGTCTGGCCGCCGTAGCTCACCTGTGTCCAGTCGCCGGTCGTGCCGGTACGGGTCAGGGCCGTGCCGGCAAGGGCGGAGGCCACGATGTCATAGCTCGTTCCCGGGCCGGAGCGGAGGTTTATGCCGGCGGTCGTATAGACGGTGCCGCTGGCCGAGACGACGTCCTCCGTGCTGGTGGGCACGTCCGTCGTGGTGGATTCTGTGGTCGAGTCTTCGGCTGTGTCGGTGGTCGTCTCCGCCGCTGTGGCGGTGGTGGAGAGATAGCTGCTGTAGGCATAGACCGTCTCGCCGTTATAGCTTATGATGCTCCAGTCACCGGTCGTGCCGGTGCGGGTGAGCGCCGTGCCCGCCGTGGCGACGGCCACGACGTCATAGCTGGTGTCGGGGCCGGAGCGCAGGTTCACGTCGCCGACGACATACACGGTGACGCCGTCATCCTCGCTGCTCGTCGGGGCCTCGGTGGTGATGAGGGAGTTGTTCACATAGCACACCTGGCCCTCATAGGTGACCTCGCTCCAGTTGCCGGTGATGGCCGAGCGCGCAAGCTCCGTGCCGCTCGCGACGGAGGCTATCACCTCGTAATCCGTGCCGGGGCCGGAACGCAGGTTCACGCCGGAGCCGGTGGTATAGACCACGTCGCTGACCGCTTCGTATTCTTCCTCTTCGGCGTCGGCGGTCTCGTCCCCGGATTCCTCCGCGGCTGCGGCAGCGTCATCCTCCTCTGCGGTGTTGTCGGCCGCCGGGGTGACGACGGTTTCTATCACATAGGTTTCGGATTCCTGCTGCGCTGCCTCGCCGGTGTCGGCGGTGTCGGCGTTATTGAGCTTTATCACCAGCACCACGGCCACCACGATGATGACCACGAGCAGGGCCAGCACGGCGATGAACCGCGCGGGGTTGCCGCTGTCCTGATGCTGGGGCTTTTCCCGGCTGGATTCATACATTTCTCTCGTCCGGGTCTGGCGCTCGCTGGCGGCGCTGCGCGCCGTTTTTTTTGGCTGCTGCTCCTGCTCCCATTCCGGGCGGATGGGCCGGGGCAGGTCGTCCTCCGGTGCGTCCATGCGGGCCTGGCATTTGCGGCAGTATTTTATCTCTGCGGGCATCATAGCGCCGCAGCTGGGGCATTTCCGCTTATCGTTATTGCTCATGCTTGGCTCTCCTTTTTATCTATAGAGTCGGTTTCCTGCGTCTGTTTGTTATTTGTTTTCGCCGGCGATGTGGACGATGCCGTCCTCCACCCGCAGAAAGCCTTGGCAGTACAGGGCCAGCGCCTTGGGCAGAAGCTTCCACTCCGCCTCCTCCATAATGCGGCGCTGTAAGGTTTTGGGGGTGTCGCCCTCCCAGACCTCCACCGCCTGCTGCATGATGATGGGGCCGGCCGGCTCCGCCGTGACAAAATAGGCCGTCGCGCCGGAGAGCTTCACCCCGGCCTTCAGCGCCTGCTCATACGGCTCCATGGACGCGGCGTTGCACTGGGAAAAGGCGGGCAGCAGGCTGGGATAAACGTTGATAATGTGGTTTTCATACTGCCGCAGAATCCCCTGGCTCAGGGGCTGGATGTAGCCCGCCAGGGCCACAAGCTCGATGTCCAAATCCTCCAGCTTCTGACCGATGGCGGTGTTATAGGAGGCCGCGTTGGGGAACAGGCTCCTGTCCACCACATAGGAGGGGATGTTCGCGCTTTTTGCCCGCACCAGGGCGTATGCCTCCGGGTCGGAGGAAATCACCGCCGTCAGCTCGCAGTTGGGGATTTCCGCGAACAGATGGGCGTCTATGATGGCCTGGAGGTTCGTCCCTCCGCCGGACACCAGAATCGCTGTTTTAACCATGCCGTACCTCCTTTGTCATATACCGCCCAAGCTCTCGGCAGCGCCGGGGCGTCATGGTGCGGCCCTCGCCGCCGTAAAATTCTCTGTCCAGCGCGTCCGCGAGGGAATCCAGACCGCCGGTGGGATCCATCCGCTGAATAAAATGGCGCATGGTCTCTCCCGGCTGCCGGGGGGTGTGCTTTCGCTTGCCGAGGCGCTCCAGCCGGATGAGCAGGCCGCCCGGCGTATTCCGCTGCCGCCAGGCCGTCCAGCGGAAGCGCAGCGCCTCCCGCAGGCCCTGCCAGAGCTTTTTCATGGGGCTGCCGCCCCGCCGCACCACTGCATGAGACGACGAAGCCGGCGTATTTGTTCCCAGGGAAAATTTTCTTTTTCGCATGACGAGCGCCACCGCGACGGCAATCGCCAGCAGCGCGACGACCAGCACGATACCAACAGCGGTCGTATTGACGGAAAGCTGTATCGCCTCCGCGCTCTGCTCGATGTTGGCGACGGAGGGAAGTTCGTTTTCAATCTCGATGGCCTCAAAGGTCTGCTCCCGCTCGAACAGGCCTGCGAGCCACTGGAAAAAGCGCTCCACGCCGCCGCCAATCGCGGCGAAAAACGCCCCGACGCCTGCCAGCACGCTGCCGGTCAGGCCGGCGCTGCGGGAAAAGAGCAGGGTGAACAGCCCCGCCACCAGGAACACGCCCACGGCGGCCCCCAGCGCCACGAGAAAGGCCCGCCCGGCGTATTCCCCGCCGGAGCCGTCCTCGCCAGTCATGCGAAGGCCAACGGCTGTGGCCGCGTCCAGAAAGAGCACCGCCACCGTGAGGGCAATCGCTGCCGGGGAAATATCCAGCGCCTCGCGGCACAGCAGCAGCACGAGAAGCGCCATGACCAGCACGTCCAGATGGCTGAGATGGACGTGTATCTTGGGCCGGTGCATGGTGTAATACAGGGGCATACCCACGGCCATGCCCGCGCCGACGGCCATCACAAAGCCATAGCCGAACGTGAGCGGCGTAGTGGACGCCAGGAAAAACGCGCCAAAGCTTCCAAATCCCAAAATCAGGGTCATCGCTGTCAGCACCGGGGTAGAGCGGGGCTTTTTCAGCACGGCGGCAAACGCCACCGCGCAGATAAGCGCGCACAGCAGCAGCCAGCCCAGCGCCACGCCCCAGGTTTCCGGGCAGAGGAAGATGGCGGCGACCAGATAGAAGATGCACATTTCCGTCAGTACATCGGCGCAGGCGGCCAGAAATCCGGCTTTATCTCTCATGCCCGGGCCTCCTTCCGGCGCAGCTCGTCAAAGGTATAGACCTTTGTAAGGTCGATGCCGCGCTCCCGCTTCGCGGCGAGCAGCCGCACGCCCCGCTCGGATAGCTTTCCCGCAAGGGCCGGACAGCCAAGGCTTGCCGCCCCCTCGCCCACGAACCAGACCTGGCCGGTCTGGGCGGCGGTCATGACGATGCCTGTCTCGTCATACTGCTCGCGCGCGCTCTCCGCCTCAAACTCCGCCAGGGCAAAAAGGCAGGCCCCCGCGGAGACCGCCGTATCCTCCGGCCGGAGGAGAAGCGCGGGTTTTTCCTCCGTAGCGGGAAGGGCCAGACCGCAGTCCACGCCGGCCCGTTCCAGGGCCAGTATCAGGGAGGCGGTGATGCTGATAGCGTCCTCCTTGTCGGAGAGGGAGGCGGCGTCTAATATAAATAATACACTAAGGGGCGTCACGGTGTCAAACTGCCGCACCATCAGCTCGTCCGTGCGGGCGGCGGTGCGCCAGTCGATGCGCTTCCACGGGTCGCCCGGCTGATAGGCCCGCTCGCCCTTCATGACGGTGGGATCCTCCGACCAGCCGGCCTTGCCGGTGGTGCCCGTCCAGACATGGCGAAGGAAGGGCCAGACCTCCACCGGGATGATTTTCGGCCAGACCACCAGCGTCCGCCCCGCGAGGCCGGGAACCTCGCCCGCCGACTGGGTGAGACCGAGGCCGTCCCCGCTGCGTATGGTCATGACGCCGGGCCGGTATATGCCGCGGCGAACGCCCGTCCATACGGTGTCCCACGAAAGGGCGCTGTAGCTTCCCACAAAGGCGAAGCGGCGCATATACACGACCAGCGGCTTCTGCGCCTCCCCCTGTTCGTTCGGGGGCTGCGGCAGCTCCGTGAGATGAAAGCTCTCGTCCGGCTCCAGGCAGCGGCGCACGGGCACGTCCTGGCACAGCTCCATCCATATGAGGGGCAGAGCCTTTTTGTTTTCTATTTCGTAGTGGAGCGTCACCGACTGCCCGGCGGAGAGCGTCTCCCTGTCCGCGCGGACGGAAACCTCCACGCCCCGCAGGGCGTAAAGCCCCCATAGGCGGCTGATAAGCCCCACCACGGCCACCGCCATGAGCAGCACGCCCACGCCGTAAAGCCCCATCCACCAGGCCAGCACAGACCCGGCGAAGCCGACAATGATAACGCCCCAGGACACCAGCAGCGCCGACTGGAAGCCGATATGCCTGTCCTTACGCATCGGTTCTGTCCAGCAGCTCGTCCTTCTCCGGCGGGACGGGCAGGGAGGAGAGTATCCCGCTGAGCACATCCGGCACTGTCTTGCCCGCCATGGCCGCGTCCGCGCTCAGCACCATGCGGTGATTCAGGGCGGGGCCGGCCAGCTCCTTCACGTCGTCCGGGGTCACATAGTCTCGGCCGGAAACGGAAGCGAGCGCCTTTGCGGCCCGGTAAAGGGCTCGGGTGGCGCGGGGACTGGCCCCCAGGCGCAGGTCGGGGTTGTTTCTGGTTTTGGCGGTCAGGGCCACGATGTAGTCCATCACGGCGTCCGAGACCTTCACGGCGGCGATCTCATCCTGCAATGCGCAAATTTCCTCCGGGCTTGTCACGGCCTGCACCTGGTCATAGGGCATATCGTCGCCCACGAGGCGGAGCATTTGCGTCTCCTCCTCCACGGTGGGATAGCCCAGGGAGAGGCAGAGGAGAAATCTGTCCATCTGGGCCGCCGGGAGGCGGAAGGTGGATTCTGTCTCGACCGGGTTCTGGGTCGCCAGCACCACGAAGGGGGCGGGGAGCTTTTCCGTCACGCCGTCGAGCGTGACCTGGCGCTCCTCCATGGCCTCCAGCAGGGCGGACTGGGTGCGGGGGATGGCGCGGTTCAGCTCATCTGCCAGCAGCAGATTCGTCATCACCGGCCCCTCCATCCGCTTGAAGGCCCCGGTCTGCCGGTCGAAAATGTTCATGCCCGTCACGTCCGAAGGGAGAAGGGCGGGGGTGAACTGGATGCGCTGGGACTCGCAGCCCAGCGCCGTGGAGAGGCATTTTACGAGTGTGGTCTTTCCCACACCGGGCAGGTCTTCCAAAAGAATGTGGCCCCCCGCGAGGATGGCCGCCGTGATAAGGCGTATCTGCGCGGATTTTCCCACCACGACCTTAGAGACTTCGTTATCTATTTTTTGTTCCAATTCAAAGGCATTTTGCAGCATTATGTTCTCCTTTTGCCGGTGTTATTCCCGCCTTTCTCGTG
>JAJBVW010000015.1:0-4696 GCA_020866945.1 Oscillospiraceae bacterium | reverse complement strand
GAGCGGGAGATACCTGAAATTTGTCATTTTTACTCCTTATTGTAACACGCTTTTCTCGTGATTTCAATGTCATATAACGTCATCTCAGTACGCTAAATTGACAAATTCAGTGGGAATACCTGTTGACAAATCGTCTCTGCTGCGTTAATATATGTCTGTTAAGAATTTGCTACAAATCCTTGTCGTAAATTTCCTGGCAAAACCACCCACAGGAGGTACAAGAGTGAACGAAAATGTAAACGGCGAGGAAACCAGCGAATTCCAGTCCTCGCCCCTGTACGGTTTTCTTCGCCCTTCTAAAAAGAAGGAGAAAAAGCCCACGCCGGAAAAAGCGCCTGCGCCGCCCCCGGTCATCCCGGAGGGGGACGATTTCAGCGCGTTCCTGCGGGTAGATAAGATCATCCGCAGCATTCTGCGGTTTTTCTGCTATCTGTCCGCCATTGCCCTTATCGCCATCATGCTCATCTGCGTCATCAACGTCTGCGGCGAAAAGCTTCGGGGCGCCGGTGTGAGCTGGGCCAAGGGTATCCCCAACTCCAACTACCTTGTCCAGTATCTGCACATACCGCTGGTCTTCCTGGCCGCCGGCTATGTGACGCTGGATCAGGGCCACACCCGTATCGACCTTCTCATCCAGAAATTCCCCAAGGTTGAAAAGGCCGCCATGTACGTCGGCCATGTCCTAGGCGCGGCATTGGGTTTCTTTATCTGCTATCGCGGCGTGACCGTGACGCTGGTAAAGGACTTCACCAAGAATATGCGTATTGCATCCACCGCCACCTCTCCGAAGGAATGGCCCTTCACCATTTGCCACTGCGTCGGCTTTTTCCTGCTGGGCTGCTCCTTTGTGTGGGCGCTTGTACGCATGATACGCTTTCGGAAGTATCCGGGCGTGAACCCGTCGGTATATCTTTATCCCGGCAGTAACGCGGCCCCCGGCGAGGAGGCTGACGAACCGGCAGCAAAGGAAGGAGGTGCGGAAGCATGAGCGCAGCAGCCATTGGCGTTGTATTTTTCCTTATCATGATGGTCATGGTGTTCCTGGGAATCCCTGTGTTCATCTCCATGCTGACCGCCTCACTGTTCGGATTTCTGGCCCTAAGCGGCGGAAACCCGACCATGATGCTCTCCCAGTTCACCGGCGGCATCTACAACCTGGGCGCGAACTACAACTACGCCGTTCTGCCCCTGTTCTCCCTGGTGGGCGCACTAGTGGGCGAGACAGGCGTGGCGGAGGGCCTGTTCAAATGCCTGGAATCCTGGCTGAAGCGAGTCAAGGGCGGTATGCTGTATACCGTCATTTTCGCAAACGCCGCCTTCGGCGCCTGCTCCGGCAGCTCCATCGCCGGGAACATCGTTTTCGGCAAGCTGTCCCTGCCAGAGCTTCGCAGACGCGGCTATGACGAAAAGCTCTCCCTGGGCTGCATAGCGGCCTCCGGCGCGCTTTCCACTCTGATTCCGCCCTCCATGGGCATTTTGATGTTCTGCATCATCGCCCCCAGCCCCATCGAGGTGGCGGGCGAGAGTGTGGCCATCTCCGTAGGCACCGCCCTGACCGGCGGCATTGTACCCGGCATTCTGACCGCGATTGCCCTGTGCATTACCGTGCGCATCGTGGGCGCGTTCCGCAAGGATGCCCTGCCCCCCAAGAGCGACGAGCCTGTTTCCTGGCATGATCGTATCCACGGCCTGGCCTATCTGATCCCCATCATCCTGCTGTTCGGGCTTATCATCGGCGGCACCATGCTGGGCTGGTTCACCGCTACGGTAGCTGGCGCTGTGGGCGCTGCGGTGGTGCTGATCTACGCGCTGATCCGGCGCCTGCCCCTGAAGCGCATCTGGAACTGCATTGTGGACTCCGCCGTTATGGAGGCGGGCATCTTCCCCATCATCATTGGCGGACAGCTTTTCTCTCGTTTCGTATCCAACTCCGGCCTGGCCGCCGCCCTTTCCAACGGCATCGCCAGCCTGAACGCTCCCGCGTTCGTCATCTTCATTCTGGTGATGCTGCTCTATGTGGTCTGCGGCTGCGTTATGGATATGATGAGCATTATCATTATCACCGTGCCGGTGGTATTCCCCATTCTCTGCGGCCTGGGCTACAGCCCTTATGCCATCATCATCGCCCTGTGCTTTATGATGGAGATCGCTGGCCTGACCCCGCCCATCGGCATGAACGTGTTCGCCACATCCAACGCCCTGCGGGTGAGTCCGTCGAAGGTATTCGCCGGCGTGTGGCCATTCTTTATCTGCGAGGTCTGTATGGTGCTTCTAATTGCCTTCTGCCCCGCTATCGTCACCTGGCTGCCAAATCTGATAAGGTAAACACCGCGCACCGGGAGACACACATACTTTTTGGATAATCGGGAATCATCCCATTATCAAATATAATTCTATCTTTCTGGAGGAACAACCATGAAGAAACTGATTGCACTGCTTCTTGCTCTGGTTATGGTCTTTGCCATGGCTGCGTGCAGCAGCAGCTCCGACTCGTCCACCACCGACGAGGAGGAGACCACCACCGAGACCGAAACCACCGAGGCTGAGGCTGATGCCGAGGCTCCCGCTGATGAAGAGGCCGAGACCGAAACCGCCGAGAGCGGCTACACCGGCGAGGCTGTCACCATCATCTTCAACAGCTCCTATGCAGAAACCGAGACCGCCGGCGTCCTGGCTGGCTACTTCAAGGACTATCTGGAGGAGCTGACCGATGGGGCCATCACCGTAAACATCAGCTACGGCGGCACTCTGTTCACCGTTGACGACGAGCTGGACGCCTGCGGCGAGGGCGCCATCAACATGATGATCTTTGGCCACTCCAAGCACACCAGCGAGCTTCCTGTTCTGAACGCCCTCCCCGACTTCGCCCCTGAGTCCATACAGAACGCTGTTGACTACTTCGACTATGTGTTCGCCGATGAGGCTGCCGGCGCTGCCATCACCGCCGAGGCCGAGGAGTATGGCATCACCTATCTGTCCGTCAACGCGGGCGGCGCCAACTACTTCCTGGCAAACTTCGAGTTCGAGAACCTGACCGATCTGGTGGCCAAGTCCACCGCCTTCGGCAACATGGCTCCTGTCAAGTTTGAGGCCATCGGCTTCACTGTCGTGGGCGTGTATCCTTGGGACTGCTACTCCGCCTTTGACACCGGCCTGATGGATGCCAGCCAGATGGACGGCGTCGGTATGTACGACATGTCTCTGTATGAGGTCGCCCAGTACTGGATGTTCGACGGCACCTTCGCCGCCGGCAACTTCATGACCGTCAACACCGAGTGGTGGGAGAGCCTGTCCGCTGAGGCGCAGGCCGCCATCCAGGAAGCCTGCGACGCTACCAAGGCTTATTCCATCGAGTACAACCAGTCTTCCTATGAGGAGCTGGAAGGCAATCTGGAAGCCAAGGGTGTCACTTTGGTCGACATGACCGACGAGGAGTTCGATCAGTGGTGGAGCGCTATCTTTGAATCCGCCGCCGATGACGCGCTGACCGCCGCCGAGGAGAACGGCAACACCGAGGACGTTCAGGCTGTCCTGCAGGCCGCCGCTGACTTCACCGGCTACGACATCACCTTCTGAGTTATCCTCAGAAATACGTAAGTCTCTAATCAAAACGCCGCCCAACGGGAAGTCCGTTGGGCGGTTTTTTATCTTGGGCGGGGGAGAGGGGTTCCTATGTAATAGCGCGGAAAGAGAAGATTCCTCCCGCGCCGTGGCGCGTTACAGTGTCTCATCCCCAAGCTCGTCGAGGAGGGCGGCGCGGAGGGGGTTGGCGTTTGTACGGCGCCAGATGAGGCCCTGGGTCACGGGCGGGACGCCGGTGATCTCGACCATCTGGATGCCGGGCTGGCCGTTTAGGATGTTGCCGCCGTTGACGCAGGCGGCGGCCATACCAGTGGCGACGTACAGGGGGATGGAGGAGATGGCGCTGACGGTGCGGACGTTTCCCAGCGTGACCGCGGGCAGGAACCCCCGGACAAAATCGGGATAGGTGGAGCGGTCAGCCACCACGAGGGGGAGACTGCCCAAAACGCCTGCCACGTCCTCCGCGCGGATGGACTGCTCCGCCGCCTGGACATAGTCCCGGCTGACGGCGAGATAGGTGCTGGTGGTGGACAGGGGGCGAATCTGAAACTCCCCCTCGGGCATACCGGGGTATATCGTCGTCTGGCAGATGTCGTAATGCCCCTGGGCGAGATGGTCTATCATATCGAGATAGCCGCAGCGGAGAATATCCACCGCCGCGTTCGGCTTTTTCAGCACGAGAGTGTGTATCGCGTCGGAGAGCTTTGGGTCGAGATTCTGGTCCTCCAAAAGGCCGATCCGAAGCTTTCCCTTCACGCCGGAGGCCAAATCCCGCGCCTCCTCCACCATGGACTGATAATCCTCGTACAGCCGCTCCGCCCGCCGGTAGAAGGCCCGGCCCACGTCTGTCAGGTTCAAAATGTTGTTGTCCCGCCGGAACAGCCTGACCCCCAGCTCCTCCTCCAGCAGCGCCACCTGGCGGCTCAGGGTAGGCTGCGTGGTATAAAGCTCCTCCGCCGCCGCGGTGAAGCTGAGCGTCCGCGCCGCCGCCAAAAAGTATTGAAGCTGCGTTGTGGTCATTGTCCCTCTCCCTTCTGCGGCGAACAGCCGTCAGCCATGATCGCCGCGTCGTTTTCCTGTTATCTTATCACCTCTCCCCGGCTCCGTGCAAGTA
>JAJBVW010000059.1 GCA_020866945.1 Oscillospiraceae bacterium | reverse complement strand
AACCCATATTATAACACATTTTCTATAAAGCGCAACAAAAACCGACAAAATTCACCGCCTTCGCCCGCCGGCTTTGACAGTTTCTTCCCTTCGCTGTATAATGAAACCACCATATCACATGAGGAGAGACTGTCAACTATGAGCGAACGAAGCGAACAGGCGGTGGCCAACCACAAATCCGGCTGCAACTGTAGTCAGTCCGTGGCCTGCGCCTATTGCGACCTGGTGGGGCTGGATGAATCTCTGGCCCGCCCGATCATGGAGGGCTACGGCCTTGGCATGGGCTGCATGGAGGGCACCTGCGGGGCGCTTTCCGGGGCCGTCGCCATCGCGAGCCTGCGGCTGAGCGATACGCTCCCGGCCGGCCCCGCGAGAAAAAAGCAGATATATACCGCCTGCGGCGAAATCATGCGCGCCTTTCGGGAGAAAAACGGCTCCGTCCTCTGCAAGGAGCTGAAAGGCGCCGAGACCGGCAAAATCCTCCGCTCCTGCGACGGATGCATCCAGGACGCGGCGGAGCTGTTGGACGCCGTGATTTTTGGGGAGGGGGACTGACCATGACCTATGAGGAAATTCTGGCCGCGTCCCGAAATGAGCTTGGCCCGCACTGCAAGGGCTGCCCCGTGTGCAACGGCCTCGCCTGCGGCAATGCCATGCCCGGCCCGGGCAGCAAAGGCCCTGGAAATGCCGCCGCCCGGAACTATGCCAAGTGGCAGGAGATTTGCGTCAACATGGACACCCTCTGTGAAAACCGCCCTGTGGACATCTCCGTGGAGCTGTTCGGCCATCGGTTTTCCGCGCCCATCTTCGCCGCGCCCCTCGGGGCCGTGAACCTCCATTATGGCGACAAATACGACGACCTCTCGTATAATGACGTGCTCGTGCCCGCCTGCGCGGAATACGGCGTTGCTGCCTTCACGGGGGATGGAGCCGACCCCGGCGTCATGCGTGCCGCGGGGGAGGCGATTGGCCGCTGCGGCGGCATGGGCGTGCCCACCGTGAAGCCCTGGAACCGGGAGGCCATCTTTGAAAAGCTCGACTACATCAAATCCAAAGGCGGCTCCTTCGTCGTCGCCATGGACGTGGACGCGGCGGGCCTGCCCTTCCTGAAGGCCCTGAACCCCAACGCGGGCAGCAAATCCGTCGCCGAAATGCGCGAGATTATCGCCTATGCCGGCGCCCCCTTCATCATCAAGGGCGTCATGACCCCCGCCGGCGCGGAAAAGGCCATCGAGGCCGGCGCCGCTGCCATCGTCGTCTCGAACCACGGGGGCCGCGTCCAGGGCGGCGTACCCTCCACGGCGGAGGTGCTGCCCGGCATTGCCAAAGCCGTGAACGGCCGCATCCCCATCCTCGTGGACGGCGGCATCCGCAGCGGCCTGGACGTGTTCCGCGCCCTGGCCCTGGGCGCAAGCGCTGTCCTGATTGGCCGCCCCATCGTCCCCTTCATCTACGCCGCCGGCCGCGACGGCGTTCAGGTCTATCTGGACAAAATAACCGACGAGCTGCGCTCCACCATGACCATGTGCGGCACCCCGACCCTCGCCGACATAGGCCCGGAGAATATCTTCCATTCAATGATTTGAAGCAAAATTCGGTGATTTGACGGAAAATTTTTCGGTGATTTGTAGAAACATTTTTCGGTGATTTGTCGGGATTTTTTTCGGTGATTTGTAAAACGACTTTACCCCCCAACCCCCCGCGTTATGAAATTTTTGCGGAAATTTCATCAAACCCCTTGACAAAATCTATTGGGGGGGTAATATTGCATTGGAATAATATAATTTTCCATTCATCCATGCACTGCCGGAAATGGCGGCGCGCCTTTTTTGGTGAATGAAAACCTATACTTAAAAAAGCATAGGCCCGGCGGATGAGAGGAATGTTATATTTCCTGCCGATAAAACGCGTGTTTTTATCGGCGCGCAGCATTTCAGTTTTTCTCTGCGGCGGGGCCGCATCCATTTCTGGGCCGCGCGCCGGCGGGAGCAGCTCCCCCTGGCCGCGCCGCCCGAAAAATAATATCTTAGGAGGCAAAGAGATGACTGGCAAAAAGCTGACCCGGCTGCTAAGCCTGCTTCTGACAGTCGCGCTGGTGTTCTCCCTCGTCGCCCTCCCCGTGTATGCGGATGAGGACGGGACGGCGGATTCCGGCGAGGTGGCGGTGACGACCACCGATTCAGACAGCACGGGCGACGCCAGCGGCACGGACGACGCAAATACGAATGCGGACGAAGGCTCCGACTCGAGTTCGGATAATACCGAGGCGGAAGCCACGGAGGAGCAATCCGAGAGCAAGGCCGAGGAACCCGCCGAGGAGGAGACCGGCGAGGAGGACGCCGAGGAGGAGACCAACGGCGAATCCGACAGCTCCGACGAGGGCGAGTCCGCGGACGAAAGCGCGGGCGAGGATGCCTCCGAGGAAGAAACCGCAACAGAGGACAATGACGGCATTTCCTTGACTTCTGCGGACGGCGGCGGCACCGAGACAAACGAGGAGGTTGCAACAAATGTTGCCTCTATCACGTCCGGCGAGGAAACCAGCTACTACACCACCTTGCAAGCCGCGATTGACGCGGCGACGAGTGGTGATACCATCACGCTGATTGCGAATACGAGCGAGGACGTGACCATCCCCAGTGAGGCAAATATTACCCTGAATCTGGGCAACTATACGCTGACGAACAGTTCCAGCGATACAATCACGGTTTCGTATGGCGCGACCCTGACCATTGAGGGCAGCGGCACGGTGGATAACGTCACCCACACTTATGCGGCTATCTATAATAATGGCACCGTCACGCTGAACGGCGGCACCTATACCCGTTCCTTGGAGAACGGCAGCAGCAATACGTACTATACCATTTTGAACCATGGTACCATGACAATCAATAGTGGCGTTACTGTTTCGAACACAGGCAATAACAGCAGTATGATTGATAATGGTTACTATAGTTATACCAGTACCAATCCTCGTGCTGGCTATGTCTCTGGAACGAATGCGGCGAATCCGTCGTTGACCATCAACGGCGGCACGTTTTCCGGGGGTATTAATACCATTAAAAATGACGACTGCGCCACACTGACTATCTCCGGCGGCACGTTTACGAATTACACCCAGGCAAGCGTACAAAATCATAGTACCGCCACCATCAGCGGCGGCACATTTACTGCTGAGAACGCTTATGCGGTTCTCAACTGCGGCTGTGACGCAACCTATGACCAGGGTGTCCTGAAAATCAGCGGCGGTACATTCACGGGCAGTTATGCTGTCATGGATGAATCCACTGCGAGCACGGCGACAATAACCATCACGGGCGGTAACTTCCAAGGTTCCACCGCGGATATAGCAACATGGTCCAGTACTGACGGAATTAAAACGGATTCAACAGTCAGCACCGCGACAATCTCCGTCTCCGGCGGCACGTTCAGCAGCGACGTGAGCGCGTATGCGGCGGAAGGCTATGAGGCGACGACGAACGAAGAAGGAAAATATGTTGTCACAAGCGCCAAGGTTGCACAGATTGGTGAAACCACCTACGGCACTCTCGCGGCGGCGTTTGCGGCGGCAAGCGATGGCCAAACCATCACCCTCCTGACCGACATCACACTGTCCAGCGGCATCACCCTCAGCAGCAAATCCGTCACGCTGGATTTGAACGGCTGCACGGTTTCGCGTGTTGAAGACTATTCCTATAACTACTTGATTAATGTTGCCTCGGACGCGAGCCTGACGGTGAAGGATTCTACCGGCAGCGGCGGTGCGTTAAGCAATACCTATGGCAACTACATTTCAGGCTATGCTATCCAGGCCGAAGGTACTGTTATCGTTGAATCTGGTACCCTGAAAGCTATTTATGGTATCTATGCCAATGGCGCAAATGCACAGGTAACAGTTAACAACGGCACCGTATATGGTTATTATTATGGTATCTACGTTAGTGGCGCAAATGCACAGGTAACAGTTAACAACGGCACCGTTACGGGCAATACACGTGGTATTTCCATTTCTAGTTCCGCCACAAGTAGTACCGTAAACATCAGCGGCGGCACCGTCAAAGGCACCTCCACCTCTTCCTACTCCTATGGTATCATACAGTTTGCGGGCACATTGAATATCACCGGCGGCACTGTCAGCGGCGCTAATGGGTATGGCATACAGGCAAATGGAACGCTGAAAATTGACGGTGAAAATGTTAATATTTCGGGTACATATGCTGGAATTTATTGTAATGGAAGTTCTTCCGAAATTAAATCAGGTACAATAACTGGAACGGTAGCGCTTGCTGTCTACGGAACAACAACCGCTGTTACAATTGGCGACAGCACGAACACCTCGAGCACCGCGCCAACTCTCACTGGTAGCACCGCTTATGGAATTGAGATGGGCAATGGCGCTGACGTGACAATATATAGCGGAACGGTTAGCGGACCTAGTTGTGGTGTGTTTGTTGGCTATGGATATGATGCTGATAATCCTACCATCTTGGTCGTCAACGGAGGCACGATCAGTTCTGACAGCATCGGTATCAGCACAAACGGCTCTCAGAATTATACGAACATTACAATTAACGGCGGTTCTGTTTCCGGTGGCTGGGGTATGTACCTCCCCGCAATGAACAGCTCAACAACCATCAATGGCGGCACCATCACCGGTTCCAGCACCGGCGTTGAAATCCGCGCTGGTTCTCTGACAGTTTCCGGCGGAACAATCGAGAGCACAAGTGGCGAGTTCGCTTACACATTTAACGGCAGCGGCACGACGGTTGTCGGCGCTGGTATCGCGATTTCCCAGCACTCGACCAACCAGGAGGTCACCGTTACTATCACCGGCGGCGAGATTTCCGGTATCTACGGTATATTCGAGGTCAACACCTACTCGACAAGTACGGAAGATGTTACTTTGACAATTTCCGGCGACAGTACTTCTGTTTCTGGTTCTATTGCGGCGGTTTACAGTGTAAGCTTGAACGGCGACGTTACAGGTCTTGTTGAGGGCGTAACAACTTATTCAAGTGAAACAACCACCGTCGCCATCTCCGCCGGCACGTACAGCACCGAAGTGAGCGAATACTGCGAAGAGGGCTATTTGGCGTCACTTGTTGTGGATGAGTCTGGCAACTACACCATCACCAGCGGCGTCGCGGCGGTGTATGACGCGGATGGCAGCCTCCTGCGTACCTATAGCACGCTCTACGAAGCCTCCACAACGGCGGCAAGCGACAGCACCATTAAGCTGACTGGGGATGTCGGCACCTCCGATTTCTGCGCGGACGACTACTTCCGTGCGGACAGTAGCAAGACATTGACGCTGGACTTGAACGGGCATAACATTTATGCCGCCAGCGGCGAAAACACCGGCAGCAAGAGCACGGCCATCCTTGTGACCGGGAACGCTACGCTGGATATTGTAGACAACTCCGGCAATGGCGGCGTGGTTACGACCAGCGGCACCAAAGCGGTCTGGATGATCAGCGGCAAGCTGACGATTGACGCGGTGGGCTACACCTGGACGGGCGCGAACAACGCGGTCTATGTCTGCTCACAGAGCGACTATTCCGAGGGCACGACAACGCTCATTATCAACAGCGGCGTCTTCTACGGCCAAGCTGCGGTTGCTGTCAAAAATGACAAGGGCGACACGAAAATTAACGGTGGTGTATTTGTCGGCTACTCTAGTTCTACCAAAGCCACTGCCATAGCGGGCGGTTCCGGAACCGGCACGGTCACCATCACCTACGGCTACTTCGCCGGCAGTCTCTCCCCGCAGAGCAGTAAATTCACGATTTCCGGCGGCTATTACACCGTTGGTGTGTCGGCAAGCGACTCCATCACATTCCCGAAAGGAATGTCCTGCATAACTCTCAGCGAAAGCGAAAAAGTTACTGAAAAAGTGACGGGCACAGAATTTACCTACAAGGTGGACTACTACACGTTCTCCTATGGCACGATTTCTGAAGATGGGATGTACACCACTCTTGGCAGCGCAAGCAGCATCTATAACCTGTGTACAGCAATAAACGGTGACGAAAATATTACTGATGGCTCTGAGGTCTTCATCCAGATGCACAGCGACTATACCACCTCGGGAACGCTTGATGTAAACAGCATCACGAAGTGCAAAAACATCACCATTGACCTGAACGGCTACACCCTGGAATGCACAGGCGAAAGCACGGCGGCCATCACCGTTCAGTATGGCTACGAGGTCACTATCCTTGACAGCAGCGCGGAAGGCACCGGCACGGTGACGGCAAGCTCTGTCAGCCCGTACGGCACCATCAAGAACCGCGGCGGCAATCTGACCATCGAGAGCGGCACGTTCATCAACTCGGCGAGCAGCAGCAACCTCGTTGTGAACAACAACGGCGGCACTGGCGCATCGACAACCATCACCGGCGGCAGCTTCAAGGGCACGTTCTATGCCCTCTCCGGCACCACCCTGAGCATAGAGGGCGGCTACTTTGACAATGACCCGACCACCTACGTCGCAACCGGCTACGAGGTGGCGAAAAACGAGGAGGATGAGGACTACCCCTACTACGTCGCCGACATCATCTACGGCAAAAACATCGACCTGAAATCCGGCACGATTGCGCTGAATGTGTATGTCATGGGCGTTGTGGACAGCGAGGACTATATTTCCGGGGCGCCGTATGTCGAAGGTTCCAGCACGAACCCGGAGGTTTCCGCAGTTGAAAGTGAGGAATATGCCTATACCGTTTCCCAGAAGGTTTTGGCGGAGAACATGGCGAAAGAACTTACAGTCACCGTGAACCTCTCCAATGGCTACACGTATGAGTACGCGACAAGCGTGAAGTCCTACGCCGCAGATGTGATGGATTCTCTCACTGATGCTAATGAAAAAGCGGCGCTGACTGCTATGCTCGACTACGGCTCCGCCGTCCAGGCCCTTGGCGGCACAACCAGCAATGATGACCTTGCAAACGGCGGGAACTATGCGGATGGCGTGACCTCTGTAACTGCCACCGACATTAAGAACTATGGCGCGTCGAAGACAACAGCAAAGGTCGGTATATGGGCAGGCGTGACGCTCAGCAGCTGGAACATGACGTTCAAGGACGATTTCACCATTATAATGAAATATAGCGGTGAAATTACAGAGAGTGTTACAGTGTCGATTGGCGGTGAGCCATACAGCAACGTAACCACAAGCGGTCAATACATTACAATAAGCGGCTTGAGTGCTTATGACTTGACAAAATCTTTGTCTGTGACCCTCACGAGCGGCGATACCTCCTACACCACTAATACTACCGGTCTGTATTACGCTCGACTGATGGCGGGTTCTACGTCAACTGCGCAGAAGCTGGTGGGTCAGACCCTGTATCTGTATGCTAAAGCCGTGGCTGCACTGAACACAGCAGGCTAAGTTTCGTAAAAGGAGCAAAGCAGATGAAAAAAATATTTGAAGAGCCTGAAATGAAGATTGTGAGGTTTTGCGCCGAGGACGTTGCGGTCGTTTGCAGTGATGACGGCACGTTGGGCGGTGGAGGCGGCGGCGGCACCCCCGGCGGCGAAATACCTGACGGCGGCGACGACGAATAACCCCACCCCAAAGAAAGGACAAAACCCATGACAGGCAAAAAGCGGGCCGTGATCGTGATTGTGGTCGTGCTTGTGCTGGCCGTCGTCGGGTGTGCGGTGTTCTTCGCCGCGCGCGGCGCGGACGCCGGCGCGGCCTCCGCCGGGGAGAGCACCGTCTCCCCCGACTATGAGGCCGCGCAGGCCGACGCCGAGACCGACGGCGCGGACAGCGCCGACACGGAGCCGTCCGGCGCGGAGGAGACCGATGACGCGGCGGAGGCCGCGGACGAGGTCACGGAGCCGGAGGCCGCGGTCGTGGAGGCCGTGGAGCCGGTCATCGGCGGGGAGATCGCCGTCCTGGAGGATGACGACGACGTGGTCGTCACCGAGGCCTACCGCGCCTTTCCCGAGGCGGACGTCTCGCTCCCGATAGTGCCGTGACCGCACGGCGAAAAGCAACCACCGCTGAAAGCCCGGCAGCAAAGCGTCTGCCGGGCTTTCCTCTCCATAGCGGCATTTTTTCCGCCGCGAAGCACGCGCAGGGAGGCGCGAAGCGATGAAGGTCAACCATAATTTTGTTCTCCGCCGCGTGGGGGACAGGAGCGTGGCCGTGCCGGTGGGCGGCGCGTGCCGCGCCATGCAGGGCGTCGTGAAGCTCAACGACACCGCCGCCCTGGTGTGGCAGTCCCTCCTCGACGGCGACACGGAGGAGCAGACCATAGCGAAAATGCTCGCCGAGTACGACGTGACGGACGAGCGCGCCCGCGCCGCGTATCACGCCGCCGTGGCCCGCCTCGCGGAGATAGGCGCGGTGACGGACGATGCCTGACCCGCAGTATGAGGAGCGGACGCTTCTTATCGCGGGCGTCCCCGTCGCCGTGGCGCATCGGTATCCCCTCTCCGCCTGGGTCTGCGCCGGTCATGAGACCGACCAGCCCACGCGCTTTGCCGTTTCCGCGACAGACGCGGAGCTTGCGGCGGAGCGTGACCGCCTCGAGGGCCGCTTCGGCCCCGACGCGTGCGAGGCAAACTGCCTTTACCGCAAGGCCGCGCTCGGGATGCTCGCCGATGACGGATTTCTGCTCCACGCCGCCGCCGTCGCCGTGGACGGCTGGGGCTATGTCTTCACCGCGCCCAGCGGCACCGGCAAGAGCACTCACGCGGGCTTCTGGCTGCGCGAGTTCGGCCCCCGCGCCGTCATGATAAACGGGGACAAGCCCATCCTCCGCCGCGTGGACGGGCGGTTTTATGTCTGCGGCACCCCCTGGCGCGGCAAGGAGCGCCTCGGCACGGCGGAAGGCGTGCCGCTCCGGGCCGTGTGTCTTTTGGAGCGCGGCGCGGAAAACGCGGTTGCCCCCGCCGATACGGACGCGGTGCTCGATAAAATTTTCCGCCAGGTGCTCCTTCCGGACGAGCCGGAGGCGATAGTCCGGCAGCTTGACCTGCTGGACGCGCTCCTCCGCGCCGTGCCGGCGTATGCCCTGCGGTGCAATCTCTCCCCGGACGCCGCCCGCGCGGCGTATGACGGGATGAACAGGACCTGAAAAAACCAGTATTCACAGGCGGACGAGCCTGCCCGTGAATACTGGCTTTTATTTTTCTGGGATGAACGGGCGCAGCTGCTTATACAGCTCGCGGTCGGCCCCGCTCTGCCTGTATTTTTGCAAAAGGTTCAGCTTCGGGCGCTTGCCCTGCCGCCGGTTCGCGAGATACTGCCCGAGCACCGCGAACGGCGCGATTGGCAGCAGCAGCGGGTGGCGCTCGCATACCGGCCAGTGCGTCCGGCAGACGGAGAGCAGCACCTTGAAAAAGCTCGTCACCCGGTTGGACGCGCCGGGATTGGAAAACAGCCGCTCGCCGTATTTATCCGTTTTGCGGCCAAAGTTCCCCTCCCGCAAAAGCTGCTCCATGACCTCCCGCGCGAGGCCGCCGTCATATTCCATCGCCCAGGGCGCGTATCGCTCCGGCAGGCCGAGATAATCGACGCACACGCGCGTTATGACGCCGGTGAAGTACAGGATGCCGACCTCGGCAAGCATGGGCTGGAGCCGCTGCCAGAGCGCCGCGTCCAGCTTTTTTTCGACGAACACCGCCCAGTCGCACAGCTGCCGCAGGCCGAGGCCGCTCAGAAGGAAATGCTCCAGCTTGTGCAGCCGCAGGGAGACCGCCTGCGGGTCGTCCGCCAGCATGGGCAGGCCGTCCGCGGTCTGCCGCCGCTCGAGCGCGTCTGCGAAGAAATCCCTGAATTTCCGGAGGCTTGCGGCGTCGTCCACGAGGAGCAGGCCGTTTACCTCCCTGTGCACCTCGACGTCGATGCCGTCCTTGACAATCGTCAGATGGCAGTGGTGGTTTTCGTCCAGCGCGTCGCCATAGCCCTGCCGCTGCAAAAGGCGGACAGCCTCCCGCTGCTGCGCGGGGCTTACGAGCAGGTCGATGTCCCCCATCGCCCGGAGAGCGGGGTTCGGATAGCACAGCGCGGAGGAGGTGCCCTTGAGGATGACGCAGGGGATCCCCGCGCCGGTCAGGGTCTCGATGACCTGCCGCTGCTCATAGGCGAGCTGCTCGTTGCTTATTATGTGCCGCATGGCGTCCTGCTCCCAGCGGCGGGAAAGCTCGCCCGGGAGGCAGGCGCGCTCCTCCTCCGTGAGCGCGTCCCAGACAAGGAGGGTCAGCGCCTGGCTGCCGCATTCCTCATAAACCTCCGCCCAGCTGACCGAGGCCGGGTCAAAGCCGGTTCGCGCGCCGAACAGCGCCCGCCCGACCAGCTGCAATAGTGTTTTCTCTGTCTCGTTCATGGGCCTGGCTCCTTTCTCGAAGCTTTTATATCGCGGCGAAAAACGCCTCTATCTCCGCCCGCGCCGCGGCGCAGCGGCCGGATACCATGCGCTCCTGGCCGCCGCCGCGGGCCTTCAGGGCGGGGCCGTGGGTCTTGATGAAGGCGCGCATATCGGCGGTTTTGCTTGCCATGACGAACTGATAGGCCCCGTCCTCGCCGGAGAATACGGCGCAGACGCCGGCGCATTTTTCCATCCCGGCGTTTGCGAGGATGCGCATGGCGGCGTCGTCCCCCTGGACGAACAGGGCGAGGCTCCCGTCCGTCTCCCCCCGGGCGGCGGCCGGGGCTTCAATCTGCCGGCGCTGGAGGCCGGTGAGCTGGTGCTTCAGCTCGTCCCGCTGGGCCAGCAGCCTTTCCCCGGCGGGGATGAGCTTGTCCTGCGGGACGTTCAGCAGGGCGGAGAGGGCGGCGGTGTCCTCATAGCGGCGGCGGTAATCGGTCAGCGCGTCCCGCCCGGCCCGCATCCAGAGGCGTATGCCGCCCCGGTGGCGCATGAAATCCAGAATTTTGATAAGACCTATCTGCCCGGTGGCGGATACGTGCGGCGCGCAGCAGGCGCACATATCTATGCCCGGGATGGTGACAATGCGGACGTTTTCCGTCAGCTCCAGCTTGCTGCGGTAGGGCATGGCCGCAAGCTCCTCCGCCGGGGGGAAGGCGGCGGTCACGGGGAGATTGGCCCATACGGCGGCGTTCGCGTCGTTTTCAATCTCATCGAGCTGGGCGCGGGTCAGCTCGCCGCTGAAATCCATGGTGCAGCCGTCGCCACCCAAATGGAAGCCAACGTTTTCATAGCCGTACCGGCTGTGGATAAGGCCGGAGACGATGTGCTCCCCGGAGTGGTTCTGCATCTTGCGGAAGCGGTCGGGCCAGTCTATCTGGCCCTCCACCGTCCCGCCGACGGGGAGGGGGCTGTCCGTGCGGTGATGGATGAGGCCGCCCCGCTCGTGGACGTCCAGCACCGCCGCGCTGCCAAGGCGGCCCGTGTCCGCCGTCTGGCCCCCGCCCTCCGGGAAAAAGGCGGTCTGGTCGAGCGTAACGTCCCAATATTTCCCATCGGCCTCGCAGGAGAGGACGGCGGCCTGGAAGGACTGGGTAAAGGCGTTTTCGTAATAGAGCTTTCGTGTGGGCATGGTTGACCTCCTGGGGTGAAAGGTGCTATACTAAGCGATATGGATACGTTTTCTGTTTTGCTGATATATTTTGAGGCGGTGAATTTGCTGGCCCTGGCCATGATGGGCATGGACAAGCACCGGGCCAAAACGAACCGGGAGCGCATCCCGGAGGCGGCGCTGATGACCATGGCCGTTATCGGCGGGAGCATCGGGGCCTTGGGCGGGATGTATCTCTTGCGCCACAAGACGCGGAAAAAGAAATTCACGGTCGGCATACCTGTGATACTGGGTATGCAGGTGGTTTTCGCGCTGCTTTTGTTTTTCGCGGTCGGGTTTGGAGGCTGATACTCAAAGTATAGAAATTTTTTGTGGATACGTCAAGTGCGAATCGGATTTTGTTTCAGGAACGGATAAAAAACCTTGACAATCCTTTCAGACAGGAGTAAAATCATATCAAATTGAATCCCAAACCGATGACGGAGAGTAAGTAGCCCTTCCTTGTGTGGCACAGAGAGCCGCAGGCGCTGGAAATGCGGTACAGACAGGATTGTGTGAATGGACTCCTGAGGGCAATCGGAAAGCGGGGCGTATGGGTTCCGCTCTATGTGCGACGGAGAGGGCGCTCCGTTATCAACGCCGCCGTATGATAGTACGGAGCAAAGCGGGCGCGAAAGCGTCAAGCCGGGTGGCACCGCAGGATAGAACATTTCATCCTGTCCCAGCATTATGCTGGGACAGGATTTTTTTATCCCCCTGCGGCGTTTATCGCCATAGAATACCATGTCAGCAATTTTAAATTGTTATAAAATAAAAAATCAAAAAAGGAGAACAAAACCATGAAAAACCTGAAAAAGCTCTTGTGCCTGATGCTGGCCCTGGCGATGGTATTCGCCCTGGCCGCCTGCGGCAGCTCCGCCGACACCGAGGAGGAAGAGACCACCACCGAGGCGGAGACCGAGACCGAAGCCGCCGAGACCGAGGACGCCGCCGAGGCGGAGGAGGAAGCCGAGGCCGAGACTGAGGCCGAGGAGGTCGTCTACAAGGTCGGCATCTGCAACTATGTGGACGACGCCAGCCTGAACCAGATCGTTGAGAACGTCGAGTCCCAGCTGGAAGCGCTGGGCGAGGAATATGGCGTGACCTTCGAGATTTCCTATGACAACTGCAACGCCGACGCCACCGTCCTGGATCAGATTATTGCGAACTTCATCGCCGATGGGGTAGACCTGATGGTGGGCGTGGCCCCAGCCCTGGCCATGGCTATGAAGGCCGCTACCGAGGATTACCAGAGACCCGTCGGGTTGGCCGCCAGTTACGACCCCCGGAGTGCGGGCCTGGTGGACTCCCTGGAGGAGCCGGGCAGCAACATCACCGGCACCTCTGACTACCTGGACACCACCGCCATTATGAACCTCATCTTCGCCGCCGACCCGGACGCCGACAAGATCGGCCTGCTGTATGACGTGGGCCAGGACTCCTCCACCACTGCCATTGCCGAGGCCAAGGCCTATCTGGATGAGCTGGGCATCGAATATGTGGAGCGCACCGGCACCACCGTGGACGAGGTCATGCTGGCCGCTGAGGCCCTGGTGGCCGACGGCGTGGACGCCGTGTTCACCCCCAGCGACAACACCGTTATGACCGCCGAGCTTTCCATCTATGAGACCCTGGCCGAGGCGGGCATCCCCCACTACACCGGGGCTAACTCCTTCGCCCTGAACGGCGCTTTCGTGGGCTACGGCGTGGACTATGAAAACCTGGGCGTGGAGACCGCCAACATGGTGGCCGACATCCTGGTGAACGGTGCTGATCCCGCCACCACCGCCGTCATGACCTTCGACAACGGCACCGCCACCGTCAACACCGAGATCTGCGAGGTTCTTGGCTTTGACTATGACGAAATCGTGGAGGTGTTCTCTCCCCTCTGCACACAAGTGGTAAGCATTACTACGGCTGAAAGCTTCGACGACCTCGAAGGTTAAGCGTTTTAACGCACAGGGCGGGTCTTTTGCCCGCTGGACTTCGTTGGGCCTCCTTGACGTACTAACGGTACGCCTGCGTCGGCCCGCCTCGCCAGCGGACAAAATCCCTCACCCGGCATAATCTGACATAAAATAGGTATAGTCTTCCGCCGCTGGCGGGGAAAGGAATTGGAATTATGAGCGACATCCCCTATAAAATTTATCTGGACGAGAGCGACCTGCCGACCGAATGGTATAACGTCCGGGCGGATATGAAAAACAAGCCCGCGCCCCTGCTGAATCCCGGCACCGGCCATCCCCTGACGGCGGAGGAGATGGGCGGCATTTTCTGCGAGGAGCTGGTGGCGCAGGAGCTGGACGACGACACCGCCTATATTCCCATCCCCGCGGAGATTCGGGAGTATTATAAAACCTATCGCCCCAGTCCCCTGGTGCGGGCCTATAACCTGGAAAAGCGCCTGGGTACCCCCGCGAAGATTTACTATAAGTTCGAGGGCAACAACACCAGCGGCAGCCATAAGCTGAACTCCGCCATCGCCCAGGCGTATTACGCCAAAAAGCAGGGCCTGAAGGGCGTCACCACGGAGACCGGGGCCGGGCAGTGGGGTACCGCCCTGTCCATGGCCTGCGCCTACTTCGACCTGGACTGCAAGGTATATATGGTGAAGGTCTCCTACGAGCAGAAGCCCTTCCGCCGGGAGGTCATGCGCACCTATGGCGCGTCCGTGACCCCGTCCCCCTCCATGGAGACCGAGGTTGGCCGGAAGATCCTGGCCGAGCATCCCGGCACCACCGGCAGCCTGGGCTGCGCCATCTCCGAGGCCGTGGAGGTGGCTGTCACCAACCCCGGCTACCGCTACGTGCTGGGCAGCGTGCTGAACCAGGTGCTGCTGCATCAGTCCGTGGTGGGTCTGGAGACCAAGACCGCCTGCGATAAATTCGGCATCGTGCCGGACGTTATCATCGGCTGCGCCGGAGGCGGCAGCAACCTGGGCGGACTGATTGCCCCGTTCATGGGGGAGAAGCTCCGGGGCGAGCGGGATTACCGCATCGTCGCCGTGGAGCCTGCCTCCTGCCCCAGCTTTACGAGAGGCAAATTCGCCTTCGACTTCTGCGACACCGGGAAAATCTGCCCCCTCGCGAAGATGTATCCGCTGGGCAGCGGGTTCATCCCCTCGCCGAACCACGCCGGAGGACTGCGCTTCCACGGCATGAGTCCCATTTTGAGCCAGCTCTACCATGACGGCCTGATGGAGGCCGTGGCCGTGGAGCAGACCGCCGTGTTCCAGGCGGCGGAGGAGTTTGCCCGGGCCGAGGGCATCCTGCCCGCGCCGGAGAGCAGCCACGCCATCAAGGTGGCCATGGACGAGGCCATGCGCTGCAAGGAGACCGGCGAGGAGAAAACCATCCTCTTCGGTCTGACCGGCACCGGCTATTTCGACCTGGTGGCCTATCAGTCCTTTAACGACGGCACCATGACCGATTCTATCCCCACGGACGAGGATCTGGAAAAGAGCTTTGCCACGCTGCCTGTTGTTCCTGGAACCTGAAAAACACACCCATTCGCCGGGAGCGAGGCTTGACGCCCCGCCCCCGGCTTGTGTATAATTATTATACTCAACGCGAAGCATTGAGGCGGGATTTCCGCCGCCCTCAATCGAAGGAGGAACCTACACTCATGTCCATATCAACCATCCTGAGCCTGACGCAGACGGCGCTGGAGCTGGGGCTTTTGTGTTCCCTGACCGTGCTGGCCCTGTTTTTGAGCTATTCCATGCTGAACGTCTGCGACCTGTCCACCGACGGGTGCTTCACCCTGGGCGCGGCCGTGGGGGCTATGGTGGCGGTCTCCGGCCATCCGTGGCTCTCCATTCCGGCAGCCATGGCTGCCGGAATCGTCTCCGGCTTTATCACCGCCCTTTTGCAGACGCGCATGGGGGTGGAGAGCCTGCTTGCCGGCATCATTGTGAATACAGGTCTGTATTCCATCAATATCGCCGTCATGGGAAACTCCTCCTTGGTGAATATGAATAAGACCGAAACGGTGTTCACCATGATGAAGGATGCCCTTGCGGGCACCTTCCTGTCCGGGCAGTATAAGCTCGTGGTGGCGCTGATTGCGGTGGTGCTGGTGGTGGTGTTCCTGGCGCTGTTTCTCCGCACCCGCCTGGGCCTTGCCATCCGGGCTACGGGGAACAACCCGGACATGGTGCGCTCCTCCTCCATAAACCCGGTGTTCACCACCACCGTGGGCCTGTGCATTGCAAACGCCTTCACCGGCCTCTCCGGTTGCCTCCTGGCCCAGAGTCAGAAGTCCGTGAACATCGACATCGGCTCCGGCATGGTGACGATTGCCCTGGCCTCCCTGCTTATTGGAGGGACGTTCATGGGCAAGGGCGGCGTGACCCGCCGGGCCATCGGCGTGGTGCTTGGCTCCTTCGTGTTCCGGCTGGTGTATACCATCGCTCTGCGGTTCAATATGCCCGCCTCCATGCTCAAGCTGGTGTCCTCCGTCATCGTTATCATCGCCATCGCGGGGCCGTACTTCAAGACCCAGTGGCCCATGCTGAAGCGCCGCCTGGAGCATCGGCCCCAAAAGGCCGGAAGGGGGGAAAAGTGAGATGCTGACCCTTTCCCATATCTCCAAAACCTTCAACCCAGGCACCGTGAACGAAAAAACCGCCATCGAGGATTTGTCTCTCCATCTGGACAAGGGGGAGTTCGTCACCATCATCGGCGCGAACGGCGCGGGGAAATCCACCCTCTTTAACGCGATTGCCGGCAGCTTCTATGCCGACACCGGCTCCATCGTTCTGGATGGGGAGGACATCACCTTCCTCCCTGAGTATAAGCGGGCCAAAGAGATTGGCCGCCTGTTCCAGGATCCCATGCGGGGCAGCGCCCCGGGCATGACCATCGAGGAAAACATGGCCCTGGCCGCCGGCAGCGGCGGCTGGCTAAGCCATGTCACCAAGGAGGACAAGGCGCGCTTCCGCGATAGGCTTGCCCTGCTGAATATGGGCCTGGAGGACAGGATGCGCCAGCCCGTCGGCCTGCTCTCCGGCGGTCAGCGTCAGGCCCTTACGCTTATGATGGCCACCATGGTGGAGCCGAAGCTCCTGCTCCTGGATGAGCACACCGCCGCCCTTGACCCCGCCACGGCGGACAAGGTGCTGGAGCTGACGGAAAAGATTGTCCGGGAGGGGAACCTGACCTGCCTGATGATTACCCACAATATGTCCTCCGCCCTGGCCCTTGGCACCCGCACCCTGATGATGGACGCCGGGCATATCATTTACGACGTGGGCGGCCCGGAGCGGGAGGGCCTCACCGTGGACGACCTCCTCGAGCGCTTCAAGGCCGGTGTCGGCAAGGCGCTGGATAACGATAGGATGCTGCTGTCATGAAAAGCTGTCTGGAGCTGCCCGAGGGGTATGAGGCGTTGTTTGCCATTGATTTGCAAAAGGACAAAAAGCTGGCCCTGCTGGTAAACAGTCTGGCCCTTGTCATCGCGCTGGCGTTGATTGTCCTGGGTGGGGCGTTGATGCTGAGGCATTCCGAAATCGTCATTGAGCTTACCCTGGGCAAAACACTGGCGCTGCTGGCGGGACTGGTCGTCTATATCCTCCTTCATGAGCTGGTGCATGGGATTTTTATGCGCCTTTACAGCGGCCAGCGCCCAAAATACGGCTTCACGGGCTTGTATGCCTACGCCGGGAGCCAGGCGTATTTTGCCAAAAAGCCCTATATCGTCATTGCCCTGGCCCCCATCGTGGTGTGGGGCGTGGTGCTGGCTGCGCTTTGCGTCCTGGTTCCCCGGGACTGGTTCTGGGTTGTGTGGCTCATTCAGGTCATCAACCTCTCCGGTGCGGCGGGAGATCTGTATGTTACCGTCCGCTTTTCCCATCTTCCCAGGAACATTTTAGTGCAGGACACCGGCGTGTCCATGACGGTGTACGGGCGTGGTTTGGAAAAAACGGCTGACACCGACTGAGTCCCTGCGATATATGGGGGAAGAGGTTTTTAAACCTGGTGTATGCCCGTAAAACATAAACCCGCCGCCTCTCCAATGCGGAGAAGCGGCGGGATTTATATGTGTTATTTTTGGATTACATAGCCTTCTGGGCGTTGACTTTGATGCCGGGACCCATGGTGGAGGCGGTGACACAGGTGCGAATATATTGGCCCTTGGCGGCGGCGGGCTTAGCCTTGATGATGGCACCGATGAGAGCCTCATAGTTTTCCTGGAGCTTCTCGGGGCCGAAGCTGACCTTGCCGATGGGGCAGTGGATGATGTTGGTCTTGTCCAGGCGGTACTCAATCTTACCGGCCTTGACCTCGTTGATGGCCTGGGTCAGGTTGGGGGTGACAGTGCCGGCCTTGGGGGAGGGCATCAGGCCCTTGGGGCCAAGGACTTTACCGAGACGGCCCACAACGCCCATCATATCCGGGCTTGCGATGACGACGTCGAAGTCGAACCAGTTCTCGGTCTGAATCTTCTGAACCAGCTCCTGACCGCCGGCGTAATCCGCGCCGGCCGCCTTGCATTCCTCCTCGCGCTCCGGCTTGCAGAACACCAGAACGGTGCGGGTCTTGCCGGTGCCGTGGGGCAGGACGATGGCGCCGCGCACCTGCTGGTCAGCGTGACGGCCGTCCACGCCGAGCTTGACGTGCAGCTCCACAGTTTCGTCAAACTTTGCCTTTGCG
>JAJBVW010000115.1 GCA_020866945.1 Oscillospiraceae bacterium | reverse complement strand
TTTTCAAGTGAAAGTGATTATATAGACTTTCTACTTCAGTATGCTATTGAATGGAAAAGAATTTTAAAATATAATGGAAGTATTTTCTGTTTTTGTTCATCCGAAATGTCTGCCCAATTACAGATTATGTTCTCAGATTACTTTAACATACTATCTGAAATCACCTGGACTAAGCCAAATGCACCGGGTTATGATGGATGGAAGCAAAAGATGAAGAAGGAAACATTAAGGCAGTGGTATCCACACTCGGAGAAAATTATTTTTATGGAGAATGCCACGGAGGGAAATCTATTTAAGAGTTACTTTGGAAGTCAGCTTACCACATGGCGAAAAAGCGCAAAAATGACTACTATCAAGCTGGCTGAATTAACTGGAGCATATGGAAAGGTCAACCATGGAGGTGCAATCGCGAACTGGGAAGCAGGAAGAAATATTCCGAGCAGAGAACAGTTTTCAAAGTTAAAAATGGTTCTGGAGGAGGCCGGTGTAGAAGAAATTCCTGATTATGAAGATGTAATTCGTCCTTTCAACGTAACTAAAGATGTTGAATTTACGGATGTATGGACATTTGAAAATGTCCGTCAATATAAAGGGAAGCATCCTGCAGAAAAACCAGTTGACCTTTTGGAACACGCAATTAAAGCCTGCACCTATAAAGGAGATATTGTCCTCGACTGCTTTTCTGGCTCAGGTTCTACTGGCATTGCAGCAATGAATCTTGGACGAAAATGTGTTTTGATGGAAATAGATAATGATTGGTGCATATATGCCGGCAATAATCTGATGCGAACTGAATATTTTTTGAAAGCAAAATAACATTGTCGTGTGTCTAGCGATTTGTCATAGACACACGACAATTCTTATTCCCACCCAATATATCCAGCTTGCTTATTTTTTGTAAGGACGGATTGCATCCATCTAAGGGTTGGAACAATACCTGCATCCTTTACAACCACGTTACAGAAGTGGCATCCCCAACCAAGATTGTACTGACGATGATTAAATGCGCCATATTTTAACTCTTCAATATGAAACAGATTGACCTGTGTGACAGTTAAATCCGGCACCTCTCGTCCTTCGGGTTGCTCAAGTCTGCTCAGAAATTCTTCACCAGAAAGCTCACGCAGACACAGCGGACAGATTGTATGACCTTCAGAATTGATAATCCGTTTTGAGCAGAGTCTTTCCATATCAAGCAATCCCGCCTTCTGACATTCGTCCAGCGTTATTTGCTTTCTTCGCTCAGCATCTGCTCTGGTCATGCCGTTTCGCTCCATTACATCGACAGCATCAACACATAACCAATAAACACCTTCCAGTTGTAGACGGCACTCTTTGATGGTTGATTCTGTGGCATATTCATATAAACGAATGCCAGCACCTTTGGGCGACTGGGAAGAGTATCCACGATTAATCTTTTGTGCGCGAATGGTATCATTTGAGGTATTAGCAGGAACTCTGGCAACATACTGCCCTCCAAGGGGCGCTGTACGACAATTTGCAAATGTCCATCCATAATTCTCCGGAGGATAACGCTCCCAGTCAGTGCGAGTTTCATAGAAAACAAGGCAGTTCGTTCCCAATTCCAGTTGTAAATCCTTCAAGTTTTCATCAGGTTTTTCAAAAGAGAAATAGTCTGTCGGAGGTATCAGAACAATATAACCTTTCTCAAAAAAAGCAGTATTTTCTCTTAAACTCACGTCATTTTGCCATTGATGCAATGGAATCAAAACCGTGCTATTGCGCGAAACTCTGTTTTGGTATATCACATCATCGTCAGCTCCGCGCGTTTGTCCCGTTTTGCTAAGTTTTCTTTGAAGTAATGTCGGCAGCTTAGGCTTATTGTTTTTCGGCATGATTATGTACCTCCTCGTCAACGAATAGCTTGTAAGTCTCCACTTCTAGAGCTTCGGCAATTCGTTGAATATTTTCAAGAGAAATGCTTCTTCTGAAACATTCAATATCACTTATATATGTGCGATGCAATCCGCACCGCTCAGCAAATTTTTCCTGTGATATACCTAGTTGCAAACGATATTTACGCACATTAGAACCAAATACCTTTATTATGTCCATAAAGTCCATCCCTCCAACAGGTCATTATACATATCTCTCATACAATAAGTATACAGACAATAAGTGTATGTCTGTCATCTATTAACTATCCAATTTTAAACGTTAGAGTCGGTGTTATGCCGCGAAGCGGGGCGTTTATGCAAAAAAAAGCCGCCGGGAATCCGGCGGCTTTGTCCATATGCGGCAGAGGTTGTCAGGATAGGGGGTTAAGAGAGAATGTCATAAGTGTCTGCATTGTTTTTAGGATTTTAGGAGCAAAAATGGCATCTGCGCCTTCTGCCAAGCGCAGCGTCAGGAGGTCGGGCCGTCCCGGCTTGTGCCAGAGGTGATGCGTCCAGTGGCGGGGAAGGGTCGGCCGCGCGCCGCATAGGGAAAGGGAGATAGGTAGCCTGTTTGGTGTCAGCTGTTTAAATTAGTAATAGCTAACTCATCGGCTGATAAATTGTTAGGTTTCCCTAACTGAGATTATATTACCATAGCTTCCGCTGGCTGTCAACAGTTTTTTTCGAGGTTTTGAAACTTTTTTTCACGGAGGTGGGTGGCTGCGTCTTGCGGGGGTAATGGTATGGGGGAGCTTTGTTAGGAGCGTCTAATATAGTGCCGGTTACGGGGGGAACCTCTCCACCATGCTTGCGCATGGTCCCCCTCCCCTTTCAGGGGAGGCATCCTGCATTGAAGCTGGTTCTTTTCAACGAACTGCGTGGCAGACAATGCTCTCCTTTAGTATGCACTTATTAAGAGGATTGTCTGCCACGCAGTGCGTAGTAATGCGCCAGCGTTGTATTATGGAAGCCTCCCCTGAAAGGGGAGGTGGCAGCGCCTCCGGCGCTGACGGAGAGGTTTACCCCGTAACCGACACTAATGGAGAGGCGCTCACGTATCCCCGGCGTGGTTGGCGGCGGTTAGGCGCCAGCGGTTTGATCGCTCGTACCAGAGGCCGAAGGGGACGGAGGCGAAGGGGGCTATCATGCAGGCGATATACAGCCCGTCGAGGCCCCAGAGGTAATTGAAGAGGACGCCCAGCGTGACGCGCACCAGAATGCAGTTGATGAGGCTTGAGAAGAACACATACCACGTGTTCCCGGCCCCCAGCATGAGGCTGTGGTAGATGAGAAACATCGCGTAAAACACCTGGCCGATAATCTCAAAGCGCAGGTTCCGCACAGCGGCGGCGGCAGTCTCCGGGTCGGAGGTGAACGCGCTCACAAGCCAGGGGGCGGTCAGCTCCACGAACACGATGATGGCAATGGCCAGGGCCACGGTGATTCGCATGGCGGAGTACATGACGTCCCGCGCGCGGTCGTACAGGCCCGCGCCGATATTCTGGGCAATCATGCCGGCGGCGGCGGTGGACATGGTGCTGATGAACAGCTGGCAGAACTCCTTGATGCGGTTGGAAACGCCGTTGCCGGCGGAGACGGCCACGCCGTAGCCGTTTATGAGGAAGGTGACGGAAAGCCAGCTGAGCGCGGCAACGCTCATCTGCACGGCGCAGGGAAAGCCCAGTCGCAGCTCCTTTTTCAGCATGGGGCCATTGAACCGGAGGGTTTTCAGGCGCAGGCCGAAGCTCTCCTTATCGCGCCAGAGAAACACCATGGCGGCGGCAAAGCTGACAGCCTGGGAAAGCACCGTGGCGAGGGCCGCGCCGAACACGCCCATATGGAGCGCCGCCACGAACAGCAGATCCAGCGCCACATTTGCCGCCGAGGTGGAGGCCACGCAGTTGAGCGGCGCGCGGGAGTTTCCCACCGCGCGGAGGGCCGCCGCCGCGCCGTTATACGCCGCCACTAACAGAAACCCCGCGCCGCAGGTGATGAGGTA
>JAJBVW010000056.1 GCA_020866945.1 Oscillospiraceae bacterium | reverse complement strand
GGCGGCGCACTACCTCATGGCGGATGCCGGATATCATGGCCTCGAACATATCGAAGCCCTCCTGCTTATAGGCGTCCACGGGCTTAATATTGCCGTAGGCCCGCAGACCGATACCCCGGCGCAGGTCGTCCATGGCGTCGATGTGATCCATCCAGTACTCATCCACCACCCGGAGCATGATGACCCGCTCCAGCTCCCGCATGAGCTTGGTGCCGTCGGGCATGAGGCCAAATTCCTCCTCCCGCTTGGCATATACCTGGGCGGCGATGCCCTGGAGCTTGCCAGTCAGATCCTCCGCCGTCAGGGCGGAAAGCCCCTTCGGGGGGACGGCAATCTGACCCTTGGTCAGGAAGGTCTTGTAAAACGGCTCCAGAACCTCCTCAAGCTGCTCCTCGCTCTCCGGGTGGCCCAGGGCGCCGAAGCCGCTGGACACCTCGGTCTGGATGACCTCCTTGATCATGCCCTGGATATACTCGCTCAGATCCTCCCCGTCCAGCACCTTCCGCCGCTCTTCATAGATGATGTTCCGCTGCACATTCATCACGTCGTCGTATTCCAGGGTGTTCTTCCGGGCCTGGAAGTTCCGGCTCTCCACGGTCTTCTGGGCCTGCTCGATGGCGTTGGAAAGCATTTTGCTGTCGATGGGTGTGTCCTCTGTCACCCCAAGGGTCTCCATCATATTCAGCACCCGCTCGGAGCCGAACAGGCGCATGACGTCGTCCGTCATAGCCACATAGAACCGGCTCTGGCCGGGGTCGCCCTGGCGGCCCGAACGGCCGCGGAGCTGGTTGTCCACCCGGCGGGCGTCGTGCCGCTCGGTGCCGATGATGAAAAGGCCCCCAGCCTCGCGCACCTTCTCCGCCTCGGCGGAGGTGACCTCCTTATGGGCGGCCATGCGTTCAGCAAAAAGCTTCCGCGCGGCCAGGATGGTTTCGTCCTCCGTGTCCGCGTAGCCCGTGGCCTCCGCAATGACGGATTCCTCATATCCGGCCTTTTTCAAATCCTGCCGGGCCAGGTATTCCGCGTTGCCGCCCAGCATGATGTCCGTGCCGCGTCCGGCCATGTTGGTGGCGATGGTCACGGCCCCCAGCTTGCCGGCCTGGGCCACGATTTCCGCTTCCTTTTCATGGTGCTTGGCGTTCAGCACGTTATGGGGGATCCCCTGCTTTTTCAGCAGGCCAGAGAGATATTCGCTCTTCTCGATGCTGACCGTACCCACCAGCACAGGCTGGCCCTTGGCGTGGCACTCCACGATCTGCTGGATGATAGCCCGGTTTTTCCCGGCCTCGTTTTTATATACCACATCCGGGCTGTCAATGCGCGCCACGGGCTTGTTGGTAGGAATCTCAATAATGTCCAGGTTATAGATGGAGGTAAACTCCTCCTCCTCCGTGGCGGCGGTGCCGGTCATGCCGGAGAGCTTGTTATACAGGCGGAAATAGTTCTGGAAGGTGATGGTAGCGAGGGTCTTGTTCTCCCGCTGCACCTCGACGCCCTCCTTGGCCTCGATGGCCTGGTGCAGACCCTCGGAGTAGCGCCGGCCAAGCATCAGTCGGCCCGTGAACTCGTCCACGATGATAACCTGGTCGTCCTTCACCACATAGTCGATGTCGCGCTTCATGACGCCGTGCGCCTTGATGGCCTGGTTTATGTGATGGGACAGGGTGGTGTTTTCCAGGTCGGTCAGGTTTTCAATGCCAAAATACTGCTCCGCCTTGGCGATGCCCTTGGCGGTCAGGCTTGCGGTGCGGGCCTTCTCATCCACGAGGTAATCCGCGTCCGCGTCCGCCTCCTCAAATTCCTCCTTCTCCTCCACGGAGACCACCACACCCTTGCGCAGCCGGCGGACAAACTCATCCGCCTTGCTGTAAAGGTCGGTGCTCTCGTCCCCGCTCCCGGAGATGATAAGCGGCGTTCTGGCCTCGTCTATCAGGACGGAATCCACCTCGTCCACGATGGCGTAAAAGTGCCCCCGCTGCACCATGTCCTTTTTATAAAGGGCCATATTGTCCCGCAGGTAATCGAAGCCCATCTCGTTGTTGGTGCCATAGGTGATGTCCGCGTTATAAGCCGCCTGCCGCTCCTCGCGGGTCAGGCCATGAACCACCAGGCCCACGGTCAGGCCCATGAAGCGGTGTACCTTGCCCATCCATTCCGAGTCGCGCCGGGCCAGATAGTCGTTTACCGTGACGATGTGGACGCCCTCGCCCTCCAACGCGTTCAGATAGCTGGGAAGCACAGCCACAAGGGTTTTGCCCTCGCCGGTCTTCATCTCCGCGATGCGGCCCTGGTGAAGCACCACGCCGCCCAGAAGCTGCACCCGGAAGGGGCGCATACCCAGCACACGCTCCGCCGCCTCGCGGACGGCGGCGAACGCCTCCGGCAGGATGTCGTCCGTGGTCTCCCCTTGAGCCAGGCGGGCCTTGAACTCGTCCGTCTTGGCCCGGAGCTGCTGGTCTGTCAGGGCCTTATATTCGTCCTCCAGAGCCTCTATTTCGTCCACAATGGGCTGGAACTTTTTCAGCTCCCGCTCCGAGTGGCTGCCAAAAATCTTGTCCAAAAACATGGAAATCGCCTTTCTCGCGCCGGAAAGCAATCCCGGCCTGTAAAAAAATATATCGCAAAAATCCCGCTGTGCCTGGCGGTTTTGTATCGTATCTCTTCCTCACGTATAATACCACATTTATAATATACCACAGCGGCAGGCAAAAGTAAAGAAAAGAATATTGCACATCGCAACATTTATTGCGCCTTTTATATATTCCCACGCAGATGTTCTTTGCAGAAAACAGTTGACAAAAGGCGGTTCGTCCTTCAAAATGGTGATAGTGAAAAAATACCCAAAAGCATCGAAGGAGGAACTCACATCATGGCAAAATTCTGCGAAAGATGCGGCGCGCCCCTGCGGGAGAGCGACCGCTTCTGCCCCTCCTGCGGCCAGCCGGTTCCGACGGGCCAGTCCGGCCAGGATAGCTGGCGTCAGCCCCAGGAGAACACCTCGCAGCAAAGCTCCTGGAGCCGGCCCCAAAGCGGCTGGAACCAGCCTGGAAGCTCCTGGAGCCAGAACAGCGGCGGACAGGATCCCTGGAACCATCCGCAAAACAGTCAGGGCCGGGATCCCTGGGATCGGCCCCAGACACCCCCACAGGCGGGGAACAGCCCGCAGTCCGGCCAGCCCTCTATGGCCTGGTTTAAATTCATCATCTGGGTGCAGCTGTTTCTCTCCGCCCTCACAAATCTGGCCAGCGGCATCACTATTGTCACCGGCGCCCAATACGGGGATTATGCCGACAGGGTCTATTATGTCTTCGCGCTTCTGAAGCCCCTGGATATGGTCTATGGCCTGCTGTGCATCGTTATGGGTGCGGCGGCCCTCTACATCCGCTTCCAGCTCTCCGGCTTCAAGCGCCGCGCCCCGGCGCTTTACCTCGGCTACATTGCCGTTTCCATCATCGTCCCGCTCCTTTATATTATTCTGGCCAGCGTCATCATTGGCGGCTTCGCCGGCGATTCCAGCACCATTGCAAGCCTCATTACCAGCGTGGTACTCCTCATCATAAACCAGGTCTACTTCAAAAAGCGACAGCATTTGTTTGTAAACTGAACAGGAAGTATAAAACGGTTCAATTTCGAGAATTGAACCGTTTTAAAATGTATAAAGTCTATGCGCAGCAAAAGATTATCCCGCCAGCCCACAAGTCAAGATGCTCAATACTCATAGATGCCGCCGCCGGTAAATTCTCTCAGCATGGCATCGGGGGCCAGAAGGGCGGGGTCGATGGGAACGAAGCGGGAAAGGGCGGCTCCGGCGGAGAGCATCTCCTCCCGGCGGGGGATGCTGGCCGGCACATGAGAAAACAGCGGCCTGGCCAGCTGCCGCAGGACGCAGACCTCATAGGGGAAGGCCGTGTCCAGCTGCA
>JAJBVW010000109.1:1809-3938 GCA_020866945.1 Oscillospiraceae bacterium | reverse complement strand
GACCCTGTTTTTGGGCAAATTGCCTCTTGACAAAGGTCATTACATATCAGGTAAGTTTACCACGTCTGATTTTATGCGTCAACCAAAAACTGGAAATAGTTAATAGAGATTGTAGCTATATTTCCGCAAAAAAATGATTGTCTATCAGAAAACTAGACATTATAAAAGGCCCCAAGGGCTGCAGAAGCGGCAAATGCCGGCTTCCGCAGCCCCTGGGGTGAGATGAATTTTTATTTCCGATGCTCCGCCTTCATGCGGCGCTCGTGATTCAGGATGCGCTTGCGCAGGCGCAGATGCTCCGGCGTGACCTCCAAAAGCTCATCGTCGGCCATGAACTCCAGGCACTGCTCCAGGCTCATCTGCCGGGGCGGGACAAGGCGCAGGGCCTCGTCGGAGCCGGAGGCACGGGTGTTGGTCAAATGCTTGGAGCGGCAGACGTTTACCACTACGTCCTCCTTTTTGGGACACTCACCCACGATCATGCCCTCGTATACGTCCGTGCCGGGGCCGATGAACAGCGCACCCCTGTCCTGGGCGTTCCAGAGGCCGTAGGCCACCGCCTGGCCGGTCTCAAAGGCCACCAGAGAGCCGGTATTCCGCCGCTTCAGCTCTCCCTTCACGGGGGCGTAGGAGTCGAACACGGAGGCCATGATGCCCTCGCCGCGGGTGTCGGTCAAAAATTCGCTGCGATAGCCGAACAGCCCCCGGCTTGGGACAAGAAATTCTAGCTTCATCCGGCTGCCCACAGGGTTCATCTGGATGAATTCACCCTTGCGCATACCGAGCTTTTCCATGACGGAACCCATGCATTCGGAGGGCACATCCAGCACCACCCGCTCCATAGGCTCGCATTTTTTGCCGTCGATGTCCTTGAACAGCACGCGGGGCGGGGAGACCTGGAATTCGTACCCCTCCCGGCGCATTGTCTCGATGAGGATGGACAGGTGCATTTCGCCCCGCCCGGCCACGTTGAAGGCGTCGGTAGAATCCGTTTCCGTGACCCGCAGGGAGACATCCTTCAGGGTCTCCTGATCCAAACGCTGGCGGATGTTCCGGCTTGTGACCCATTTGCCCTCCCGACCGGCATAGGGACTGTCGTTGACGGAGAAGGTCATCTCGATGGTGGGGGCGGAGATTTTCACGAAGGGCAGCGGCTCCACTGTCTCCGGGGCGCAGATGGTGTCCCCGATGGTCACGTCCCCGATGCCGCTCATGGCGATGATGCTTCCGGCCTCCGCCTGCTCCACCGCCATCCGGCCCAGCGGCTCGTATTCATACAGGCTCACGGCCTTGGCCTTGCGAACGGGCCGCTCCTCGTGATAATCGCAGACGGTGATCTCCTGGTTCTGGCTGATACGGCCCCGCTGGATAAGGCCAATGGCAATGCGGCCCACATAGTCGTTATAGTCCAGGGAGCTTACCAGCATCTGGAACGGCTCCTCCACCCGCCGCTCCGGGGCGGGGATATAGTCCACGATGGCGTCGAACAGGGGGGTCAGGTCCGTACCCTTCACGTCGGGGGAGACAGAGCAAATGCCCTCCCGGGCGGAGGCGAACAGCATGGGGGAGTCGAGCTGCTCATCGGTGCAGCCCAAATCCATCAGAAGCTCCAACACCTCGTCGATGACCTCATACACCCGCTGGTCGGGCCGGTCGATTTTGTTCACCACCACAATGACCTTGTGGCCGAGCTGCAAGGCGTGCTCCAGCACGAACCGGGTCTGGGGCATCGGGCCTTCCGCCGCGTCCACCAAGAGGAGAACGCCGTTGACCATTTTCAGTATGCGCTCCCCCTCGCCGCCGAAATCCGCGTGGCCCGGCGTGTCCACGATGTTGATTTTGGTGTCTTTATAATGGATGGCGGTGTTTTTCGCGAGAATGGTAATGCCGCGCTCCCGCTCCAGGTCGCCGGAGTCCATGACGCGCTCCATGACCTGCTGATTGGCCCGGAACGCCCCGGACTGGCGGAGCATGGCGTCCACCAGGGTGGTCTTCCCGTGGTCAACGTGGGCGATAATGGCAATGTTTCTCAAATCCTGCATGACGACTATCACTCTTTTCTTCGGTATCGGTATCTATTGTATAAAAAAAATATATTGTACCATACCATTAGGTAAATTGAAACCTCA
>JAJBVW010000109.1:0-1799 GCA_020866945.1 Oscillospiraceae bacterium | reverse complement strand
CTGGGGTCTGTCACGATAAGCAATCGGATCCGGCCCCTCCGCCGCAGCTACAACCGAGAGTCCGTCATGCTTTTTAATATCTTAGGCTCCCGGTAGGGCAGCACCGGCAGCACCGCCCGAAAGCAAAGCTGATAAACCCTGCAATATATCTTCTTCAAGGGATTCATGGAAATACCTCATAAAAGCATAAATTTATTGATTTAATTATGCTACCACAGGAGGAGGCAGGTGTCAATAAAACTGAGGTGTCGAGCCAGGGCAGCAGCATTTACTCCGCAGCCAGGACAGCGGTCAATGCGTCGTTGTTCATCGAAGCTCTGGACATTTTGCGGTGGAGACTGACCCGTTTGCCCATATCTGTTTGCTTCAATCGGCGTAGCGCCTCTTTTCTGAGGATGTTCAGGTTCAATGGAGAATTGTCCCGGCGAGCGCGACAGTCATCCTCGTGAAACAGGACATCTAGCTGCCAGTGAAGTTGATTTTCGATGCTCCAATGGCTGCGTACAGCAGTGGCAAATGATTGAATATCCGTCAGAGAAGTGATGAAATAACGGCACTCCTCCCTCGATTCACCTGTTTTCATCGTTGTAACAGATGATTTCACCATTCCGATGCCCCGAAGCCCGGCCCATTCCGCCTTCTGCTGCAGCCAATCTATCTCTGTCTCCAGGAAATACTCCCGACTTTCTACCCTGCCGTGATCTTTTTCTAATGTCCGATGCGAAGGAGTGCTTTCATTTTCAAAATAAAGCTGGACATCTTCCAGCAGTGTCTGCTGGTTGCCTTTTAAGCTCAGAACATAATTCGCGCCCTTTTCTATAATCTTGGAAGCAATATTTTTCTGGCAGCTCATTGCATCCGCAGTAACGGTGCTTCCCTCAATATCCAGCATACGCAAAAGTTCTGGTACCGCTTTGATCTCGTTGGATTTCTCTTCGATGACAAGCTGTCCCAACGTAATCTGATTTTCCGTTACCCATGCGCTTACGACATGGTACGCACGATGTTGTTCGTTTCCGCTGCCGCAAATCGTCTTGCCGTCCAGCGCTACTGTTTTCCCTTCCACGTTCACCGTATCCTGCAGAACAGAAGCCAACTCCTGCGGGTCTAACCGTTCAAATACACGTCGAAACGTATCACTGTCCGGCACCCCATTTGGTAATTCAATAATACTTTTGAACCATTCCAATTTCGCATATCCAGTGTCTTCCATATGCTCAAAATCTGTTCCCCCGCATATTACAGATACCAACCCTATAAAAACAATATCCACTAATTTATGGCGTATATTCCCCCATTGTCTGCGGGTATCTGTCAATGTGTTTAACGCTTCTATCAGTTTTTGCATTTCTTCTCCCTCCCGGTTTACATAATTATACTGCCGTTTGGGTCAGTTGTAAATGCTGTTGCCCTGACAAAGAGTAGAAAAATTTAACTTGACATAGGCTTAAAATTAAGTTATACTTATGGATAAGAAAACATAACTTTTTGATGAGGAGAAATTTCCAAGAGTAGTTCCTAGTATTACATTAATAAACTGTATGTAAGGGGTTGCGCTGGTCTTTGATTTCGGCACGACCCTTTTATTTTTATTTTTGGAAAGGAGGCAGTATTTCGTGTCAGGAATACAGATAAGCGGTTGGGATTTGGTGATTATCGGGGTATACCTGCTGGTGATGGTGCTGCTCGGGGTGACGTCTATCCGGCGGATTCGAAACGCCGGGGACTACTATGTGGCCGGGCGTTCCTTTGGCCCCCTGGTTCTGATGGCGACGGTCTGCGCCACCATCATCGGAGGC
>JAJBVW010000215.1 GCA_020866945.1 Oscillospiraceae bacterium | reverse complement strand
CCACACAATTTGCATGGGGCTTGCGCCCATGGCCTGTGCCGCCTCGATGACGCCGTGGTCAATTTCCCGGATGGAGGTTTCAACCAGCCGGGCCACAAAGGGGAAGGCCGCAATGGTCAGGGGGACGATGATGGCCTTAGTGCCGACGGAGGTTCCCACAATCAGACGGGACAGGGGCAGCACAACAACAAGCAAGATGAGAAACGGCACCGAACGAAGCAGGTTTATAATAATGTTGATGATACGCATCAGCAGCTTCGGCAGGGGGCGGATTCCTCGCTCCTCGCCAGTGACGAGGATGATGCCAAGGGGCATACCAATGATGAACGCAAACAGGGTGGGGAGGAAGGTCATGAGCAGTGTCTCACCGATGGCGTCTAGCAGGTCGTTTTGGATAATATTGGTCAGCAGGGTAACATTTGCTTCACTGAACATAGTCCGTCACCTCCTCCGCGGTCACACCGCTCAGCTCCCGCAGATAAATCAGGGCGCGGGCAGCCTCTGTCTCGTCCTCCGGCAAGCCCAGAACCATGGTGCCGAAGGATTTATCTCCAATGGTGCGGGTGTCCGCGCTGACGATGTTCAGCCGGATGCCCTGCTCGATGGCCAGGGAGGAGATGATCGGCTCCCCGGCGGCGGCCCCGTTGAACACCAGCCGTACCAGCCGGTTTTGGGGCAAAACGTGTATTTTTTCTCCCTCCGGCATGACCAGCCGGCGGCCCGCCTCGGTTTGCGGATTAGAGAAGATCTCACTCACAAGACCCTGCTCCTGAATAACACCTTGGTCAAGAATGGCCACCCGGCTGCATATCTGCTCCACCACCCGCATTTCATGGGTTATCACCACCACGGTGACGCCCAGGTCGCGGTTCAGCTCCCGCAGGAGAGTCAGGATGGACTGGGTAGTGGTTGGATCCAGGGCGGAGGTAGCCTCGTCGCACAGCAGCACCTGGGGGTCGCTTGCCAGCGCTCTCGCGATGGCAATGCGCTGCTTCTGCCCGCCGGAGAGCTGTACAGGATAGGCGTCTGCCTTATCTGGCAGCCCCACAATTTCAAGCAGCTCCCTGGCCCGCTCCCTGGCGGCGGGCTTTTTTGTCCCGGCCAGCTCCAGGGGGAAGCATATATTTTCCAGTGCCGTGCGCTGCATCAGCAGGTTAAAGCTCTGGAATATCATGCTCATGGACTGCCTTGCCTTGCGGAGGTTCTTCTCTGAAAGAGCGGTCAGCTCCTGGCCGTCAAAAATGACCTGGCCGGAGGAGGGACGCTCCAGCAGATTGATGCACCGCACAAGGGTGGATTTTCCCGCGCCGGAAAGACCGATAATGCCGAATATCTCGCCCTTTTGGATGTCCAGATTGATGTTGTGGAGGGCCTCCACAGAACCGTCTCCCGCGCCGAAGGTCTTACACAGGTCTTTGACCTGGATGATAGTCTCACTCACAGCTTTTTCCTTCCTTGCTTCGATTCAAACATTAAAAAACGCCCTTAATGAAACATCATCAAGGACGAACGCATATAACGCCGTGGTACCACCTTGCTTCACCCGCACCTCACGATGGGGGCCTTACAGAGTTCCAACAAACTCTTGCGCTGTAACGGGCGCACCCGTCGCGGACTACATATCGTCCGTGCGGCTCCAAGACCATGTTCGGCGGGCCATCTGCACCCCTTCGCAGCTACCGGGGTTCTCTGCGGCATACCCTCCCGCGTACTCTTCTTTTCATTGCCTTTTGTGGTTTTTTGTTGTATCGCCCCCGGCCTCTGCCGGAAACTTTTCCTAATTATATACTTCTCTTTTCCCCTTGTCAACCGCCATTTTGCTGTTTTTTCGTACTATTTCACACTGGATTTGTGTGAAATAGTACGAAAACATACTCAAAATACAGGGGTATAAAATAAAGATAGGGGTGCTAAACAAAGAGCACCCCTAAATGTTTCCATATTAATCCGTATACGCCACAGCCTTGTCGAATAGCTCCTCGACATCTTTGGTTGGCTCCTTGGTGCAGTAGGTGGTGATGACGGCGGCCAGGAGACCGGCGATGAAGCCGGGGATGATTTCATAGACACCGGTGCCGGAGAGAAATGCCAGCCAGAGGATGTCTACAACAGCGCCCGCCAGTATACCGGCCACAGCACCCTTGAAGTTGAAACGCTTCCAATACAGGCTCAGGATAATGACCGGGCCAAAGGCTGCGCCGAACACGCCCCAAGCGTTTGAGACCAGGCTCATGATAGTGCCTACGTTGGGGTTAGAGGCAATGATGACTGCGATCACGGCGATGGCGACCACCACAATACGACCGGCCCAGAGCATTTCCTTGTCAGAGGACTTGCCCTTGCGGATGATGGGTTTATAGACGTCGCTGGCAAAGGCAGAGGACGCAGCCAAAAGCTGACTGTCCGCCGTGCTCATAGAGGCGGCCAGTACCGCAGAGAGGAGTATGCCGGAGATGATACCGGGGAAGATGTTGCGAACCATGGTGATGAACACCAGGGAATCGCCATAAATGCCTTCATCATAGCCCAGGAACATACGGCCCACGATGCCCACAACGGCGGCAAAGACCAGAATCAAAACTGTCCATATGATGCCTATTTTTGCGGACTTTTTCAAATCCTTCTGGCTCTTCAGGGACATGAAACGGATGATGATATGGGGCATACCAAAATATCCAAGCCCCCAGCCGAGGCCGGAGATAACATCCTGCCAGCTAGAGAACAGGTTCCAATATCCGTCGGACACAGCGGTAGTGGCGGAGCCATCCAGCATAAACGCTGCAAAAATCGGGGCAATCAGCAGCGCACCCAGCATTAGCATTCCCTGGAAAAAGTCCGTCCAGCAGACGGCGGAGAAGCCGCCGAGGAAGGTATAGGCCACGATGATAACGCAGGCGAGATACATAGCCACGGTCTCATCCATGCCGATGACGGTGTGGAACAGAGTGCCGCAGGCCTTCATGCTGGAAGCAGCATAAATGGTGTACGCCACCAGGAAGATGACAGCGCAGATAACCTGGAGGGATTTGGATTTAGACAAAAAGCGGTTGGTCAGATACTGCGGGATGGTAATAGAATCGTCCGCAACAATAGAGAATCGGCGCAGACGGGGCGCTTCAAAGACCCAGCTGAGCGCATAGCCCAGCGCCAGACCAATAGGGATCCAGAGTTGACCCAGACCCAGGGCGTAAATCGAGGTGGGCAGACCCATCAGAACCCAGGCGCTCATGTCCGAAGCTCCGGCAGACAGGGCTGTTACCCACGGACCCATTTGACGGTTTCCAAGGAAATACCCTTTCTCACCGCCGGTTTTGCTTTTTACAAAGAACCAAATGCCAACGCCGAGCATAAAGCAAAGGTATAGGATAAAAATGATAACTTCTGATGCGTTCATGGGAGACGACCCCTTCCAATAATATAATGTAGTAGCTGTTTAACAAGTGAAATTATAAGTTTTTTTGTCGCTGTTGTAAAGAGTTTTTGAGCGAATAAGATGTTCTATTTGCAAATATTAGTTAAAATGATTATATGCGAGATGGGTGAAACTCAATTTTTTGTTTAAAATCGGGAAAATGACTGTAAATCATGATTTGTCCTTGAAATTAAGAGTTTCTTATGTTAACCTCACCGATGAAAATTGGATATGCGGGCAGACCAATGCAGGAGCTTTCAATGGCGATGGCAACTGTATTGCGACCGCACTCTGGAGAAGCTCAGAGACATAAACAATTTGTTTATGCCCTCGGGTGCCGAAGGGGCAAACGGATGGGTGAACCGTCCGTAATCTCTCAGGCGAAAGGACAGAGCCTTTTTCAATCAAACCCGATTGGATTGTGGATTGGATAAGCGGCTTTGGCTTATCCATTTTTTGTTGGCCGGGAAATCAAAACTCAGAGGGAGAAAACCAAAATGTTGCAAGTAGTTACCAACATCAACAGCGCTATCAACAATGTGGTTTGGGGTTGGCCGG
>JAJBVW010000106.1 GCA_020866945.1 Oscillospiraceae bacterium | reverse complement strand
TATACAGGTAAATCCACGTTTCTACAAATCGGAGGTCATTACATATTGTCTAAAGTCAATCATCATATTTTTTTATAATGGTTGTCAAATAATAGAAGGAGGATTTTTTCCTGTGAAAAAAAGACTGCTATCCCTTGTATGTGCAGCAATTTTGCTGCTGGGCTGCAGCATCCCCGCTATGGCGGCGGAATCCCGCAGCGACCGCGTGTTGGAGCTGGACGGCTATGACATGATTGAGGTTCCCGACATCGTCTCCTATGACAGCGAGATCGTCATGACCTACATCCAGGAGTTCGCCAACTTCACCCAGGTTCCCCGGCCCAGCCACTATACCACCAAGATGACCGAATACCTGACCGTGTGGGCCGAGGCCAGAGGCATTGAGTACGAGACCGAGGAAATCGGCAACGTCATCATGTATATCCCGGCCACTGAGGGGCTTGAGGATGCGCCCACCGTTATCTTCCAGGGCCACATCGACATGGTGGCCGCTACGGACGAGGGCGTGGAGCATGACTGGCAGAACGATCCCCTGGATCTGATCTGGTCTGAGAACAGCCTGACCGCTGACGGCACCTCCCTGGGTGCTGACAACGGCTCCGGCGTTGCTTTTATGCTGACCTATATGGACTATGCCGACGAGTATGAGCATGGCCCCCTCCGCTTCATCTTCACCGTGGATGAGGAGGACGGTCTGCTGGGTGCTGCCGCGCTGGACGCTAAGTACCTGGAGGGCGCCGACTACATGATCAACGTGGACGGCGGCTACGGCGGGGCGGTCATCGCCTGCGCCGGCGGCAAGTATTTCACCTACTCCCATGAGGCTGAGTGGACGGACGTGCCGGAAGGCTACACCGCCTACACTCTTGAATTCGCCGGTCTGCAGGGCGGTCACTCCGCCGGTGTGGGCAACGGCAAGGCCAACGGCCTGGTAGCCATGGCTGACGCTCTGGTCTCTCTGCACCAGGCGGGCATCGATTTCAACCTGGTAAGCCTGGAGGGCGGCAGCGCCACCAACGCCATCCCCAGCAGCAGCAAGGCCACCATCGTGCGGGAGGATACGGACGCCGCCACGGAGGTTCTGGACAACTTTGCCAAGCTGTTTAAGGAGTCCTATGAGGCCACCGAGACCGAGTACACCTTCACCTACGGCGCTTCCGATGAGACCGTGGAGATGGCGCTGGACGCTGACCTGTCCGTCATCTTCGTGCAGCTTATGAGCTCCGTTCCCAACAACATTCACACCCTGCTGGCTACCGCCGAGGGGACGGAATCCTCCTCGAACCTGGGCCTGGTTTCCGTGACCGAGGACGAGCTGTCCTTCACCTGCTTCATGCGCAGCTCCTCTACCTTCCAGGCTGAGCAGATCACCCTGATCAGCTACAACCTGGCCGAGTTGAGCGGCTTCGACCTGGATATTCCCGTGACCATCGCCACCTGGCCCCTGAAGGCCAATAACCTCCTCTCCGAGATCGCCGCAGAGGTCTATTATGAGCTGACCGGCGAGGAGTACACCCTCAGCGCCATCCACGCTGGCGTGGAGTGCGGCGAGTTTGCCGAGAAGGATGAGGATCTCTACATCATCTCCACCGGCATCAGCGGCGGCAGCGATGGCCACACCACCGCCGAAGCCATGAACTTCGATCTGGTCGATGTTGGCTTTGAGTTCCTGGCAACCCTTGCCACCACCCTGGCCAACGAAGGCTAAACATTTTACGACATAGGAGGCCGCATCAAAGCCGCTGCTTTTGATGCGGTCTCTTTTTGTAGCACGAGAAAGCTCATGGTGCAAAACTAGAAGAAATTTTTTATTTCTGTGTTTTATTGTTTTTTTTGTTGACATTTTTGTCGGCATCTGTTATTCTATATGAAAGTGCAATGGGGCATGAGTGGGGCTGGCGTCCTATTCATACCCCCTTTTCTTTGTCACAATCATATAAATGAAAGAAGGAGCGACTATGGACGAAAACAAAAAAAACGCCGTCTACACCAGTCCCTATGAGCTGGACGGGCGCATCCCGCTGCGGCAGGCCATCCCGCTGGGCCTTCAGCACGTCATGGCCATGTTTGTGGGGAACCTGACGCCGCTGCTGTCCCTTATGGCCATCTGCGGCATTACCCTGCAGGACTATGCCGCTCTGCGCGTCTCTATGCTGCAAAACGCCATGCTGGTGGCTGGTCTGGTCACTTTGTATCAGCTTTATCCCATCTGACGCATCGGCGCGCGGCTGCCCATCGTCATGGGCACCAGCTCCGGCTTCATCGGCATGAACAACAGCGTAGCCACCAGCATGATTGCCGGTGTCGCCGCCGGAACCATAACCACCAGCGTGGAAGCCGGCATCTACGCCTACGGCGCGGTCATGGGAGCCTGCCTGATAGGCGGTCTGTGGGAGGGCGTACTGGGCTTTTTCATCAAGCCTCTGCGGAAATTCTTCCCGCCCGTCGTCACCGGCACGGTGGTCATGGCCATTGGCCTGAGCCTTTTGAGCGTGGGCATTAACTTCTTCGGCGGCGGCAACAGCAACGCAGACTTCGGCTCCACCGCCAACCTGCTTCTTGGTCTGTTCGTGCTGATTATCATCATCTGCCTGAAATATTTTGGAAAGGGCTTTGTCTCCCAGACCGCCATCCTGCTCGGCATCATCGCCGGGTACGTTGTCGCCACAATCATGGGACTCGTTCTGCCCACCACAGGGGTAACTGCGGACGGCACGGAATATACCTATTCCTGGGTGGTACAGTGGAGTCAGGTGGCGGACGCCTCCTGGTTCGCCGTCCCCAAGCTGTTCCCCGTGAAGCTCCAGTTTAACATCTCCGCCATACTGCCCATGCTGATTATGTTCATCGTCACCGCTGTGGAGACTGTGGGCGACACAGCTGGCGTGACCGAGGGCGGCCTTGGGCGGGAGCCTACCGACCGGGAACTTTCCGGCGCGGTGATATGCGACGGCATTGGCTCCACCTTTGCCTCCCTGTTCGGCGTCCTGCCGAATACCTCCTTTTCCCAGAACGTAGGTCTGGTGGGCATCACAAAGGTCGTCAACCGATTTGCCGTCGCCTGCGGCGCCATATTCCTGGTGCTGTGCGGCCTGCTGCCCAAGGTGGGGGCTATTGTGTCCATTATGCCGCAGTCCGTGCTGGGCGGCGCCGCCGTCATGATGTTTGCCTCCATCGTGGTGTCCGGCGTAAACCTGATTACCAAGGAACCTCTCACCGGCCGGAACGCCACCATCGTGGCCATCTCGCTGGGCCTGGGCTATGGCATCGGCGCCCACAGCACCGCTTTGCAGTATATGCCCAGCTTCATCAGCAACCTCTTTGGAGAAAGCGGTATCGTTCCCGCCTGCCTGGTGGCCGTAATCCTGAATCTTGCGCTGCCCAAGGACAAGGAACAGCTGGAACCATAACGCAGCATTCCACAAATAAATTTTGACAAATGGCAAAGGATATGGTATAGTAACAGCGTTTGAGCCGACGGACTTAGTTTGGGGCGCCGCCCCATACTCAGCCGGACGGTATAGTATCACCGAAAGGAAAGGCAGCAACCATGATAACCAAAGACCAGAAAACCGCTATTATCGAAGCCAACAAGACTCACGAGGGCGACACCGGCTCCCCGGAGGTGCAAATCGCTATCCTGACCGAGCGCATCAACCAGCTCACCGAGCATCTGAAGGTCCACAAAAAGGACAATCACAGCCGCCAGGGTCTGTTCAAAATGATCGGCAAGCGCCGCCGCCTGCTGGACTATGTGGCGAAAAACGACATCGAGCGTTACCGCGCCATCATCGCCAAGCTGGGCATCCGCAAGTAAGTCATTTTTTGATTACTTGTATCTGAGGGATATGAAGGTTTTTATGGGAGGACAAGTAAATATGTCCTCCCATATTTTTATATCCCGAAAAAAGCCCTGCAGATACAGCCGGTTTCCGGCTTTCCCGGACTAGATTTGGAGTAAAGGAAAGGATACAAA
>JAJBVW010000135.1:347-4010 GCA_020866945.1 Oscillospiraceae bacterium | reverse complement strand
ACTTGCTTTTCTGTAGTGTCCATAGTGCCTCCAGTATGATGATTATTCATTAGTATTATCGGTCAACAAATCGCGCAGGCATTTTTCATAGCAGGCCACCGCGTCGGGGGCCTGGGTGATGGGGCGGCCCACCACGATGTAGTCCGAGCCGAGGCTCCTGGCCCCGGCGGGGGTGGTGACGCGCTGCTGGTCGTCCCCGGCGGCCCCGGCGAAGCGAACGCCCGGCGTGACGGTCAGAAAGCCATTCCCACAGGCGGCGTGGATGGTGCCCGCCTCCAGCGGGGAGCAGACCACCCCGTCCAGCCCTGCCGCTTTGGCCGTGCGGGCATAGGCGGTCACGACCTCCTCCATGGGCCGGGGGATGAGAAGCTCCTGCTCCAGCCGCTCCTGGCTCGTGGAGGTCAGCTGCGTCACGGCAATCAGCAGAGGCCGCTGGCCGCTGCCGCTGGAAAGCCCCTCGATGGCCGCCTCCATCATGGCGGAGCCGCCCGCCGCGTGGAGGTTCACCATATCCGCCCCCAGATGGGACAGCACGCGCATGGCCCGGCCCACGGTATTCGGGATGTCGTGGAGCTTTAAGTCCAGAAAGACCGGGTGGCCTCTGTCCTTGAGCCGCTTTACAATGTCCGGCCCCTGGGCATAGAAAAGCTCCATGCCAATCTTTACATAGGGCCTGGCCCGGCCCTGGAACTTGTCCAGAAAGGCCAGCGTCTCCTCCCCGGAGGGGAAATCGCAGGCGATAATAACGTCCTTTGCCATGTCAGTGCGCGCCTCCTATTATATCCGCAAGATTTTGTATTCCATATTTTTCCATTGCCTCCGGCAGGGCGGTGATGATGTCCCGGCAGGCGCAGGGATTTGTGAGATTCGCGGCCCCGATCTCCACCGCCGTGGCCCCGGCCAGCAGAATTTCCAGCACGTCCTCGGCGGACGATATGCCGCCGACGCCCACGATGGGGATGCTGACCGCCTCATAGACAGCGTATACCATCCGCAGGGCCACAGGGAACACCGCCGGGCCGGAGAGGCCGCCGGTGGTGTTCGCGAGCAGGGGCTTTCGGGATTTCAGGTCTATCCGCATACCCAGCAGGGTGTTAATCAGGCTCACGCCGTCCGCCCCCGCGTCCTCGCAGGCTTTCGCGATGGCGGCGATGTCCGTCACGTTGGGGGAGAGCTTCATAATGACCGGCTTTGTGGTCACGGCCTTCACGGCCCTGACCACCTGGGCGGCCAGGGCGGGGTCTGCCCCGAAGCTCATGCCGCCCCCGTGGACGTTGGGACAGCTGATGTTCACCTCCAGCCAGCCCACCTGGGGCTGCGCGTCCAGCAGGCGGCAGGTCTCGGCGTATTCGTCGATGGAAAAGCCGCTGACGTTTGCCATCACAGGCTTTTGAAATACCTGGGCAAGCCTTGGCAGCTCCTGGCTTATGACCGCCTCCACGCCGGGGTTTTGCAGGCCGACGGCGTTCAGCATTCCCTGGGCGCATTCCGCGATGCGGGGCTGGGAATTGCCCGTCCGGGCCTCGCGGGTGGTGCCCTTGAAGCTGAAGGAGCCGAGGCAGTTAATGTCATACAGCTCTGCGAACTCGTATCCGTAGCCAAAGGTTCCGCTGGCGGCCAGGACGGGGTTATCCAGTCCCACGCCGCATAGATTGACGGCTGTGTTTACCATAGAAGCTCCTCCCTGTCAAAGACCGGCCCATCCCGGCATACGCGCTTCGGGCCGGAGCGCGTCTCTATGGTGCAGCCCATGCAGGCCCCGAAGCCGCAGCCCATCCGGGCCTCCAGGCTGTATTGCCCGCCGGTGCGGGCCAGCGCGTCGATGCCGCGCAGCATGGCCGTGGGGCCGCAGGCGTAAAGATAGGTGCAGCCGTCCAGGCCGGCCATGGCGTCCGTCACCAGGCCCTTTTTCCCTGCGCTGCCGTCGGCGGTGCAGAGGACAGGGGCAAGGCCCAGCGCCTCAAATTTGTCGAGATAGAAAACATCCGCCGCCCGGTTGAAGCCCAAAATCACCGTGGGGCGCTTGCCCTCCGCGAGCAGGGCGCGGCACAGGCCGTATATCGGCGGCAGGCCCACGCCCCCCGCCACGAGCAGCGGGGCCGGGCCGCTTTTGGCGGTGTCGAAGCCCGTTCCCAGGCCGGTGAGAACGTCCAGCCTGTCCCCGGGCCGGAGGGCGGTCATTCCGGCGGTGCCGCTGCCGAGGATTTTATATAGTATCGTGACCCGTTCCGCCTCATAGCAGCACACGGAGATGGGCCGCCGGAGGAATTTTCCCTCCAGCCGGAGGTTCAGAAACTGCCCCGGCCCGGTGAAGGCCGTGCAGTCCCCCAAAAGGGTCATCTCATATACGTCCCCGGTCAGGGGGCGGTTTTCCTCGATGGTAAAAATTCCCTGCTTCACTGTCCGGCCTCCTTCGCGAGCATGGGGTCTATATAGACCTCCCGGCCCTGGCAGACCGTCATGAGGCACCGGCCCCGGACGGGGGCGCCCTCAAACGGCGTGGCCCGGCCCAGGGAGGCAAATTCCTCCGGGTCTATCTGCCAGGTGTGGGCCAGGTCGAACAGGGCAAAGCCCGGATCGCCGGTAAGGCCGAACCTGGCCCGCGGCGCGTCGCTCATCAGCGCCACCAGCTTTTCCAGGGGCAAAATGCCCGTCTCCACGAGGCCTGTGTAGAGAACGGGAAAGGCGCATTCCAGCCCCACCACGCCCATGGGACTGTCCTTGAGGCCCCGGCTCTTTTCCTCCCGGCTGTGGGGGGCGTGGTCGGTGGCGATCATGTCTATGGTGCCGTCCAGCAGCCCCGCAAGCAGCGCCTGCCTGTCCTCCGCGCTGCGGAGCGGAGGATTCATCTTAAACCGCCCGTCCTCCTGGAGCATGGAATCGTCCAGCAGCAGATAGTGCGGGGCCGTCTCGCAGGTGATGTTCACGCCCCGGCTCTTGGCATGGCGGATGATCTCCACGCTCTCCTTTGTGGAGACGTGGCAGACGTGATACGCGCAGCCGGTCTTTTCGGCGAGAGCCGCGTCCCGCCGGATGGGAGCATATTCGCTTTCGGAGCATATCCCCCGGTGGCCGTGGGCGGCGGCGTAGGCCCCGTCGTGGATGTAGCCGCCGTTTAAGAGGGAATTGTCCTCGCAGTGGGCGGCGATGATTTTCCCCAGAGCCTTGGCCCTTTCCATGGCCCTTTCCATCATGGCCGGGCTTTGCACGCCCCTGCCGTCGTCCGAGAAGGCGGCGACATAGGGGGCCATGGCCTCCATGTCCGCCAGCTCCTGCCCCGCCTCCCCCTTGGTGATGGCCCCGTAGGGGACGGTGGGGATGACCGCGTCCCGCCGGATGATAGAAAGCTCCTGCTCCAGCGTTTCCAGGCTGTCCGGCACGGGGTTCAGGTTCGGCATGGGGCATACCGCCGTATAGCCGCCCCGCGCCGCCGCCATGGTGCCGGTGCGTATGGTCTCCTTATAGGAAAAACCCGGCTCCCGCAGATGTACGTGAACATCTGCCAAGCCGGGCAATATGCAAATAAAACGGCCATCGACCTCGGTCACGCCCGCGGGGGCGGGGGCGGGGAAAAACAGCTTTCCGTCCCGGATCAACGCGTCGCCCCGGGAGAAGGAACCATGCTCGTATACGCGGGTATTTTTCAGATATATGTCCATGCCG
>JAJBVW010000135.1:0-337 GCA_020866945.1 Oscillospiraceae bacterium | reverse complement strand
GTTCCAAAAATCGCCCTGCCGGTGGTTTGCCTCCGGGAATTTGAATTTTCTTTTCGTATATTATGCCATAAAACGGATTCCCCGTCAAGGGCCTGTTTACAAAACAGCGGTATGACCGGCGGCGGGATTTTTTCTGATTGGGTGTGGGCGGGGCGTTGACAAGTGGGGGCGCGGGGCGTATCATGGGGGACATGAATGTTTATGATTTTGACAAAACCATCTATCCTGTGGACAGCCCCCTGGAATTTTACCGCTGGTGCCTGCGCCGCTATCCCCACTGCAGCCGGACGCGTCTGTGGCCTGACTCGGAGTGGAGCATCGTGGTCCTGCGCCGTCT
>JAJBVW010000081.1 GCA_020866945.1 Oscillospiraceae bacterium | reverse complement strand
ATACAGGTAAATCCACGTTTCTACAAATCGGAGGTCATTACATATTGTCTATAAATGCGGGCTGAAAAAGCTTTTTGAGACAAATATACTGAAAAAACGCGCTGCCTGACAGCGCCGAAAATATCCAAGGCCCAGCAAAAAAGTTGTCATCTTTTTTGCTGGGCCTTGCTAAATGCAAATACATGGTGTAAAATGCTAAAGTGCTTATTATTTTATGCCCGTGAAAAGCGGGCCAGAGGGAGAGTATAGCTATGACAAACAAATATTTGCAGTCCGTCATGGACGGACTGCGGCAGCGCAATGCCCATGAGCCGGAGTTTTTGCAGGCTGTGGAGGAGGTTCTGGAATCTTTGGAGCCGGTCATCGAGGCCGACCCTCGCTATGAGCAGCAGAACATCGTGGGCCGTCTGGTGGAGCCGGAGCGGGTCATCATCTTCCGGGTGCCATGGGTGGATGACCAGGGCGTGATTCAGGTCAACCGGGGATACAGAGTGCAGTATAATTCAGCCATTGGCCCCTATAAGGGCGGCCTGCGGTTCCATCCGTCGGTGAACCTCTCTGTGGTGAAATTCCTGGGCTTTGAGCAGATTTTCAAAAACGCCCTGACCACTCTGCCCATGGGCGGCGGCAAGGGCGGCTCCGACTTTGACCCCAAGGGAAAGAGCGACGCGGAGGTCATGCGCTTCTGCCAGAGCTTCATGAACGAGCTGTATCGCCATGTTGGCGCGGATACAGACATTCCTGCCGGAGATATTGGCGTGGGCGCTCGCGAGGTGGGCTATCTGTTCGGCCAGTATAAAAAGCTGCGCAATGAGTGGACGGGCGTTTTCACCGGCAAGAGCATCTCCTACGGTGGCTCTCTGGCCCGCACCCAGGCCACCGGCTTCGGCCTGTGCTATTTTGCCGACGCCCAGCTCCGCGATAACGGTCAGTCCTTCCAGGGCAAGCGGGTCATCGTCTCCGGCTCCGGCAACGTGGCCACCTACGCGAACCAGAAGGCCACTGAGCTGGGAGCCAAGGTTATCGCTATGTATGACTCCAACGGCTACATTGTGGATGAAAACGGCATTGACTATAAAGTCATCCAGCAGATCAAGGAGGTCAAGCGGGCTCGCATCAAGACCTATGTGGACTATGTCCCCACGGCAAAATATGTGGAGGGCTGCTCCGGCATTTGGACGGTTCCCTGTGACATTGCACTGCCCTGCGCTACGCAGCTTGAGATAGATGAGACCGCCGCCAAGTCGCTGGTGGCAAACGGCTGTATCGGCGTGTTCGAAGGAGCGAATATGCCATGCACCCCGGAGGCCATTACGGTCATCAAGGAAGCCGGCCTGCTTTACAGCCCGTCCAAGGCGTCCAATGCCGGCGGCGTGGCCGTGTCCGGCCTGGAGATGAGCCAGAACTCCGAGCGTCTGTCCTGGACATTCGAGGAGGTTGACGGCAAGCTGAAGGACATCATGGAGGGCATTTACGCCGCCTGCGCTCAGGCCGCCGAGCAGTACGGCAAAAAGGGCGACATCCAGGCTGGCGCGAATATTGCCGGCTTCCTGAAGGTTGCTGACGCAATGCTCTGGCAGGGTGTGTGCTGAGGCCATTTATTTTGTTGGAAGGCCAGCGGCGCGTGCGCTGCCTTTCATGGAATATTTCTCAAATTGTAATATTTCTTCACATTTTCATTGACATCAAATAAACTATTGCGTTATAATTTAACAAGATGTCTCCCGCCGTCCGTACCGGGTGGCGGGACATCTGATTTTTATCGAATTTGAAGGGAGTACACACATGAAGAAACTGCTTAGCATCCTCCTGTGCATCGCCATGCTGCTCAGTCTGAGCGTCGCGGCCTTTGCATCTGATGAGGCTGCATCCGGCGAGACTGCTGCTGAGGAGACTGCCTCTGACGAAGCGGCATCCGATGAGGCCAGCACCTCCTCTGCCACGGTCACCGATTCCGCGGCGGCAAATCCTGACCAGGCCATCACTCTGGACGGCGTAGCCATGGGCCAGGTGCAGCAGCTTGTCACCACCGCCTCCATTGCTTATGATGGCGGCGAGCTGGACGAGAGCCTCAGCACCATGGACGGCGTTACCGAGGAGAACGGCGTCACCTACATCACCACCACAGAGAACGACGTGAACGCCATTGTTATCCGCAACACCGGCGCGTTCGTTCTGGGCGGCGATTCCGACCCCGAGCTGGTGGCCGAGAAGATCAACTTCTCCTACATTACCAGCGAGTACTATCCCGACTGGGAAGCTTTCTGCGACTCCATGGGCTATGATTCCAGCCTGACGGTGGAGGAGATTGCACAGGATATGGTGGACAATGGCAGCACCGGCAGCTATACAAACCTTGGCCTTGCCGAGCCTGAGACCGTTGTCCTCAGCGACTATGTCATCGACTTTGCCGGTTCTGGCAGCAACGACATGGGCGGCTTCGGCGCGGCGGTTTATGTGTCCGACAACGCTGTGGCCGAGCTGAACAACTTCCGCGTCATCACCAGAGGCCCTGGCCGCGGCACCCTGTTCACCCGCTTTGCCGCCACCGTGACAGTGAATGATTCCACGTTCTATGCGGTTTCCGATCCCACCCTGGCCACTTCCCAGGGCTGCCCTCCGGGACTGTTCCTGGAAGGCTCTGTGCGCGCCACCAACGCTGTGGGCGCCTCCTGCGTGACCTATAATAACTCCATCGTTATCTCCCAGGGCTGGGGCGCTCTCAGCACCGACAGCGACAGCCTTTACACCAGCGCTGATGCGCCCACCGAGCTGCACATCAATGACAGCTACATCGCTGTCCTGACCAGCGGCTACGGCGCTTATTCTGACGGCGGCGCCGAGGACTACTTCACCGGCTCCATCATCGACACACCTGACTATGCGGCAGTCGAGACCGGCGGCGGCGTTGTGTCCTTCGTGGACTGCTACATCAACGTTGGTATGTACGGCGTTATGACCCACTCCGGCAACAGCACCGGCGACATCATCTTCCAGAACACCGAGCTGCACGTTGGCGAGGCGGGCGTTATGCTTCGCGACACCGCCAATACCGTTATCTTCGACAACTGCACCATCGCCTTTGACGGCACCTACACCATCGACACCGAGGTGGCTGAGGCCTTCGGCGTTGATATGGCCGACGTGGACGAGCAGTTCGGCACTGTGAACGGCGTGGACGAGGAGTATGACCACACCATTTATCGTTCCGGCGATTCCAACTGCATTGTGAAGCTCATCCACAACTCCGACTCCGGCTCCGGCACGGAGAACTCCGGCGCGGCTCCCACCGTCACCATCTCCAACTCCACCATGACCGGCGACATCCTGAACACCGCCGCCATGGAGGGCGATGAGTACACCGCCACCAGCGGCCCCGCTGGAGAGGGTATGCGTACCGCCCGCAGCCTGGACGTTACCCTGGACGCCTCCAACATCACCGGTGCTATCTCCCTGGGCCAGGATACCTGGGAAGTGACCACCTTCGCCTCCGGCGACAACTCCTCTCAGGAGATTGGCTATGCCGCCTCCACTGAGCTTGGCGCATATCATGACGAGGGCTACGGCTTGATTCTGACCATCACCAACGGTTCTGTCTGGAATGTTACCGAGACCTCCTATCTGACCGAGCTGACCATCGACGAGACCTCCACCATAGTCGGCACCATGACCGTTGACGGCGTGGAGACCAAGATTGCTGCCGGCACCTATGCGGGCGAGATCGTTATCACTCCCGCCGAAGCTACCTCCGCTGAAGCTGGCGATGCTGCCTATACGCTTAGCGTGGAGGAGGCTTATGTGGCTTACATCCATGAATGGTTGCTGGCGGAGCTGGAAGTCAACTCCTCTCTGACTGAGGATCAGGTGGAGAACGAGTTCATGCCTCTGATCGAGGCTGGTGATTATACCACCTTCCCCGCTGAGATGCTTTATGGCGGTATGCTGAACTCCGGCGTTGCCATGACGTTTGAGGAGTTTGCTGCCCAGTATCAGTCTTGATAGGCAAGGGCTTTCGTTGCAATAATCTTGTAACCGGAAGTTAATATGCAATGGGGC